>NZ_KV808528.1:23988-132263 GCF_001812305.1 Staphylococcus sp. HMSC056G08 | reverse complement strand
TATCACCAGTCCTAAATAGTATAGAGCCTTTTATTTGATATCTCGCTTACTACACATATATTACCGCTTCAAAATTTGCTACAATAATAAAGTAAATCAACAAAAATAGAAGGAAGGTCAATGCATATGTATCAATTATTAGCCGTATGTCCAATGGGTCTTGAAGCTGTCGTTGCAAAAGAAGTTAACGCATTAGGCTACGAAACAACAGTGGAAAACGGAAGAATATTTTTCGAAGGCGATGAAACTGCAATTGCCAAAAGTAATTTATGGCTGCGTACTGCTGACAGAGTCCGATTAGTCATGGGACGCTTTAAAGCAACAACATTCGAAGAATTATTCGAACAAACCAAAGCATTACCTTGGGAAACAATCATTACAGAAGATGGTAATTTCCCAGTACAGGGTCGAAGTGTTAAATCAACGCTTCATAGTGTACCTGATGTTCAAGCAATCGTGAAAAAAGCAATTGTTGAACGCTTAAAAGATGCCTACGCACATAAAGGATGGTTAGATGAAACAGGAAGTAAGTATCCTTTGGAAGTCGCAATTCATAAAGACGAAGTACTTTTAACAATTGATACTTCTGGTTCAAGTTTAAACAAACGCGGATACAGACTCGCACAAGGTGAAGCGCCAATTAAAGAAACATTAGCTGCTGCGTTGATTCGCTTAGCTAACTGGGATGGCAACACACCTTTAATCGATCCATTCTGTGGTTCAGGAACAATCGCAATTGAAGCATGCTTAATTGCACAAAATATTGCGCCTGGCTTTAACCGCTCATTCGTTTCAGAACAATGGGATATCATGCCTGATGATCTATACGAACAATTGCGTGACGAAGCAGATCAACAAGCAGATTACGACAAAGAAGTTGAAGTCTATGCGTATGATATTGATCCTGAAATGGTAGACATTGCGATACGTAATGCTGAAGAAGTAGGATTGAGTGAAGTCATTCAATTCGGTGTCAAAGATGTGAATACTTTAGATATCCATACCGATCAACCTATCGCATTAATCGGTAACCCGCCATACGGTGAGCGTATTGGTGATAGAGAAGAAGTTGAAGAAATGTATCGCTATCTTGGTAAGTTGATGCGTCAGCACAAAAACTTATCAGAGTACATTTTAACAAGTAATAAAGAATTTGAATTTTTAACACAACAAAAAGCAACAAAACGTAGAAAGCTCTTCAATGGTTATATAGAATGTACGTATTATCAATATTGGGCTAAGAAAAAGTAAATAGTTTGAAAAATTGGGGTGACTAGGATGAATCAAGAATTTAAACGCGGCATAGTATACTCCATAATTGCCTATATCCTTTGGGGAACATTACCAATTTATTGGTCGTTGCTCAATGATATCAGTCCGTTTGAAATTCTCGCTTATCGTATTATTTTATCCATGATTTTTATGGTTGTATTAATCATGGCAATGGGAAAGAGTTCACAATTTATAAGTGGCATTAAAGCCTTAACAACCAAACAGCTTTGGGCTATTATTCTAGCCGGCTATATCATTACAGTAAACTGGGGCACATTTATCTGGGCGGTTAATAATAATCACGTACTCCAAGCGAGTTTAGGTTATTATATTAATCCACTCGTCAGCATTTTACTTGCGATGATCTTTATGAAAGAAAAATTCAATAAGTTAGAATGGTTAGCAATTTTCCTTGCTTTTATTGGTGTGCTATACATGACGTTAAAAATCGGCGAGTTCCCGGTTGTTTCGATTATTTTAGCAGTGTCATTCGGATTTTATGGCCTGCTTAAGAAAATTGTACCGATTGATGCTTTAAGCAGTATTACATTTGAATGTATCGTTACAACGCCAGCAGCTTTGATTTATATCGTTTATTTATGGATCTCACATCAAACAACCATTGGTATCAACATGCCGACATTCTGGCTATTGTTCTCAGGGGCTATTACAGCGATTCCATTAATTTCGTTCTCTGCAGGTGCAAGACGTATTCCTTTATCATTAATGGGATTCATTCAATATATCGGTCCGACATTAATTTTTATTTTAGGTATTTTTATTTACAGAGAACCTTTTGATACAAATCAATT
The DNA here is from genome assembly GCF_001812305.1 of Staphylococcus sp. HMSC056G08. NCBI lineage: Bacteria > Bacillati > Bacillota > Bacilli > Caryophanales > Staphylococcaceae > Staphylococcus > Staphylococcus sp. HMSC056G08. Next base: position 130,179 of record NZ_KV808528.1, on the reverse strand, counting down.
CGTTACCTTTATCTTTATTTGGGCTGGAATTATCGTTTACAGCTTATCTCGCTACTTACAAATTAAGCATGCGAATAATCCAGGTCTTTAAAATTATGATGCATTTGACTAAATATCAGTCAGATGCATCTTTTTTATTCTCCGCAACATCGATTTTAATCCTTTAGAGTAAAGCGCTTTTAGTATACAATTAAAACAATGTTATTTATAAAGGGGTACATAATCTATGACGAGTAACAACCAATTAGATATTTTATATAAATTAAAAAAAGAAGTCGAAAAATCAAACCATCAAGATTTGGTCCATATTATCAACCAAGTCATTAAAAAAGTTTATCTAGATCAATACACATTAACATTTGTCGGCCACTTTTCAGCAGGCAAATCTACATTAATCAACTTACTACTAGAACAAGAAATCTTACCAAGTTCACCTGTACCGACAACCAGCAACACAGCAATCGTCAGTGTCGCTGATAAAAGTGAAATTATCGCAAACTTAGAAGGTCAAAAATATACACGCTTGAATAATTATGATGAAGTGAAGCAATTAAACAGACAAAATGGGGATGTAGAGTCTGTAGAAATTCGTTTTGAATCTGATAAATTCGAAAAAGGATTCACCTTACAAGATACACCAGGTGTAGACTCAAACGTTTCATTACACCAAGCATCAACAGAACAATTCATGTTTACCAGCAATATTATTTTTTATACAGTAGATTATAACCATGTTCAATCCGCAATGAACTTCCAATTTATGAAACGTTTGAATCATGCAGGCATCCCAGTAGTCTTCGTAATAAATCAAATCGATAAACATAATGATGAAGAGCTTTCATTCGATGCTTTCAAACAAAATATTCAGCACGCGGTAGATGAATGGGACTTAGAACTTCTGAAAACATTTTATGTTTCTAAGTATGACCACCCAGAAAATCAAATTAATGCACTGTCTGATTTCTTAATCGAACAAGATACACATCGCGAGTCTATGGAAGACTATATTGAAAGAATCACACAGTTTATTACCGAAGACCAAAAATCATATATTCAAGCTGAAATGCAGGATATTTTAGCAAACTTAGATATTGATGCTTCACAATTTGACCAAGCTTATTTAAACTTCCAACAGAATCAATCTGTTAGTGAAGAAGCACAGTTGTTAAATGATCCAGATAAGCTCTATAAATATTTAAATTATCAACGCAAAAACATTTTAGAAAACGCATACTTAATGCCGCATGAAATGCGTGAAAAGATTCGTCTCTACTTAGAGAGCCAAGTAAAAACATTCAAAGTTGGCGGATTCTTTAATAAGAAAAAGAAAACTGAAGAAGCTAGGGAAGAGCGTTTACAAAATGTAATGACAGCGTTACAAGATATTGTAAATCAACAAATCAGACAGCCTATGCGAGAAGATATGTCATTCTTAACCCGCTTCATCAACCAAACAGACGTCAACCAATCTATTTTAAATCAGCATTATGAAATACCATCCTCACTTGTCACAGATTTATACCAAGAACAAATGAGTATCAGTAATGCTTATGTATTAAACTTCTGTGACGATGTCGTTAAAGCTATTCATCGATTTATTAAAAAAGAATCTGAACCTCTATTAAAACGTGCTATTGAAAATGCTGAAACACAACATGTCGACGATGAAGAAGAGACGGATCAAAATGATTATGAAAAATATATTGAGTTACGTAAGCTGCGTGAATCACTCATCACAAGAAATTATCAACATTATTATATTCACTTATATGATTCATTAGATAAATTGATTGACCGTACAGAAATCACATATACAAAAGAAGAGCTAGAAACACCGAAAAAACAACTGAACCAAACTAAACAAAAAACTGAGTTAAAATCTGATATCGATATTGAAACAATTAAGCAAGGTATCGATATCATTGATCCTGTTCCTTTATTTGAACAAACCAAATCTGATTTAAAGGCTGCTATTGAACGAATGGATCAACAAATTGTGAAAATCGGCGTCTTCGGTACATTCAGTGCCGGTAAAAGCAGCTTAATCAATGCGTTACTAGGTGAAAATTATTTAGTAAGTTCACCAAATCCTACTACAGCAGCAACAACAGAGCTCTCATATGGTAATTCAAGTGCAATCACTTTAAAACAAGCACCTCAATTACTCGCGGAATTAAATCAATTAGTTGAATCTCAAAAATTCCATTTTGAGAGTTTAGAGGACTTTAAAGCAACAGATACAACAGAATTAAAACATTCATTGAAGAAAGAACAACTTGCTTTTGTTAATGCGGTTAAAGAACAATTAGATTTATACCAAAATATGATTCAAGATGGTTACCATCACGATATCAGTCAGGATGAAGTGAAAAAGTGGAGTGCTCAAGATGAATATGCTGCGTTTGTGGAAACTGTTCATTTAAACTTACCGATAGACTGGTTGAAAAATAAAATTATTGTAGACTCTTTAGGTCTATATTCAAATAACCAACGTCATTCTAATGAAACAGAAAAAATATTAACATCATCTGATTTGATTTTATACGTAAGCTATTTCAATCATTCATTTACTGATAACGACAAAGCATTTATTGAGTATATGAAAGAGATGAATCAACTCAATGAAAATCAAACATTCAAGATGATTATTAATGCAGTAGATTTAGCAGAATCAACAGAAGATTTAGAAGCTGTGGAAGATTATGTCAGCGATGCATTACAACAAGTAAATATGCCTGCTGATATTTATAGTGTTTCTAGTCGACGTGCATTAAAAGAGGGCGATGAAGGGCTAAATAAACTAAAAGATAGTCTAGATTACTTTGCGAAGGTCGAATCTAAGGTTGTTTTACAACAACAAATGAAAGCGCAACTTGAACAAATTAGTGCCTCTTATACACAAATGTCAGAAGACTATCAAAACAACCGTGAAGAAATGGAAACGCGTCAACAAGAAGTAAGAAAGATTGAACAAAAAGGCGCGATTCCAAATACGACTTTAAAAACGACTAAACAACATGTTTATAACGAAGTTGAAGATCAAGTATATCACTTGAATGAACGCTTAAAAATTCAATTGTTTGATGAAGTTCGTACAGTATTCAACGGGCAAATGACTAAAAACAATGACTTTGATGCTGAAAAACGTGATGCAGTTAAAACATATCTTGAACAAATCCATGGCAGATTGTATATGGAACAAACTTTAATTGCTGAACGTATTAAAAAATTCTTTAATAAGCAACTGGAAGATCAACTTGCACCTATTGTTAAGCAATTGAATCAATTGCATATTTTATTGCAGCCACACTTTGAGATTGAAATGGATAAAGATAAAATTACAACGATGCATATTGATTTTAATGAAATGTTCGAACATCTTCCGAAAAAATTGACGAAAAAGCGTTTGTTGCAACTGAAAGCACAAAAAGAACTACAAGAGCAAATCACAATGGAAACGGTTGACTTGTTGCAAAACAACATTAACCAATTACGACAAGAGTTAGAACAACAAGTGTCTAAGATGGGCAAGATTGCAGATCAACAATTAAATGAGATTTCAAATGAAATACATGAACAAGCAAGCGCATTATTAAGCGTTAAAATTGATAATAGCTTGATTCAACAAATTGATGCGGCTAACCGTCAATTAAAAGAAATTATTTAACTTAGAAAGAGGAAGTAGTATGACAAACAAAGTATTGCTGGTAGATGGAATGGCGTTATTATTCCGCCATTTCTATGCTACAAGCATTCATCATCAATTCATGAGAAATTCAAACGGAGTTCCGACTAATGGCGTACAAGGGTTTGTTCGTCACATCTTTTCAGCGATAGATGATATTCAACCGACACATATCGCTGTATGTTGGGACATGGGGCAACAAACATTTCGAAATGAAATGTTTGCAGATTATAAACAACATAGACCAGCACCGCCTGATGAATTGATACCACAATTCGATTTAGTTCAAGATATTTCAAACGCACTTGGGTTTGTTAATATTGGAGTTAAAAATTATGAAGCCGATGATGTTATCGGAACGTTAAGTAGAAATCTTTCAGAGGATAATGAAGTTTATATCGTTACAGGAGATAAAGATATCTTACAATGTATAAATCCTAATGTTGAAGTTTGGCTGACTAAAAAAGGATTTAATATTTATAACCGTTATGATTTAACACGCTATCAAGAAGAATATCAATTACATCCGCTTCAACTCATCGATATCAAAGCGTTTATGGGAGATACCGCTGATGGTTATCCTGGCGTCAAAGGAATTGGTGAAAAAACAGCACATAAATTAATCTTAAAATATCAGTCTGTAGAAAATGTCATCAATCACATTGACGAATTGACACCGGCACAACAAAAGAAAATCATCAGCCAATTAGATGATTTGAAACTTTCAAAACAACTTGCAGAAATCCACACTAATGTACCATTAGATGTAACAGCATTATTTAATCAAATGCAGTATCATCTGGATTTCATTGATATTTTCAATGTCTTAGATACTCACGATTTGAAAGTGTCTAAGAAATTTATTGAAAGAGAATTCTTACCATTTTAATCATTCAAAACAAAAGCGGGAGGGCGTTTCACAGTTAATAACTGTGGAGACGTCCTCCCGCTTCTTTTATTTTAATTGCTGATAGAGCGCTTGTTGCGCATGATGATTGGCTTCTTTATTTTGTGCTCTAGGAATCCAATCAATCAGACATAAATCAAATGCTTTCATTTTCTTCGCTGCTTCAACTAAATAACCTTTAAACTTCTTATTCTTAGCAAAGCCTTTATCTAAACTGTCAGTGATCAGCTTAGAATCGGTATAAATTAATGCTGTAGATACATTTAATTCTAATGCACAGTCTAAGGCAAAATTAAAAGCTTGCCATTCTGCTGAATGATTGTCAGTAGGTGCGATATCTTGCGTGAAAGTTTGATGGTTACTCTCTTCAATAATTGTTGCTGCAATAGATGCTGGTCCTGGATTACCTTTAACTGCTGCATCAAAAAATATTTTAGCCATACATCATTCCATCCTTAATCAAAATATTATATTATCTATACCCTTAATCAGTAACCTTCATCTTTGGATTGAATTTTACCTTTTCGGTACATTGATTTAGCCCAGTAACCAAATGGCACATTAAAGATTGTAGCAAGTAGTTTTAAGAAGTAAGTCGTAATAAAGATTTCAAAGACTGCACCTGCTGGCAGCAAACCAATAAACGCGATACTTACAAAAAGGGCAGTATCAATAATAGAACTTAATGTCGTACTCCCATATGCACGAATTGCAAATGTGCGATCTGACTTGAATACTTTTTTAATCGCATTGAAGATAAAGACATCGATATGTTGTCCGATGATATAAGCGATAATCGAACCTAACGCGATTCTAGGTACTATATTGAAAATTGTACTTAGCGCTTTTTGTGCCATATCTTCTGGAGCGGGAATAAAATGTAATGATAGTTGCATTAAAATTATCATCACTAATGATGAACTAAAGCCCATCCATACTGCTCTTTTAGCTACTTTACGTCCATAGATATCGTTTAAAATATCCGTCGCTAAATAAATAGACGCAAACATTACATTTCCTAAAGTCGCAGAAATCGTAAAGATGTCTACAGTTTTAATTACTTGAATGTTAGCAATTACAGTTCCGATAGCTACCCAAGCAATCAAACCTTGCTTACCGAACAAACGATACATTGCGACCATTAATGTAAAGGTCACTAGAAAGGCAATAATACCTAATATTTCATTGTAAAACATAATTAACCTCCTAAATTTTGTTAATGCGGGTGTTTAGAAACCGCAACTCAACTCATATATTCTATAGAAATCGTACATTAAATGCAATAGCCATTTAGTTACAACTACAAAGTAGAGAGATGAAGTTAACCGTGTCGCATGATATAATGAGGCTAAATTAATCGTCCTTAAACCATTTAAGGTGTTATTAATTATGTAAAGGGAGTGACGATTATTTTTTCAAAATCCGAAAAAAGAGCGCTTGATTCCATAGATGATTTATTAAGCACTTACTGCAAAAATTGTGAATTAAAAACATATAATCGTAAAACAAAAGGGAAAACATATGCACATCATTTTTGTATTTACGAATGTTCAGTAGGTAAACAAATCAAGCAATTTGGTAACGAACTACAATAATTGGGGGTTATTTTGATGGGAATCGTTCGTATTGAACCGACACCAAGTCCGAATACCATGAAAGTGGTATTGAATAAGAAAAGAGAGGACAATCAATCCTCCACCTATACAAAAGTAAAAGAAGGCCAACCTGATTTTATCAATAGACTTTTAGAGGTTGAAGGTGTTAAATCCATTTTCCATGTCATCGACTTTTTAGCTGTGGATAAAGCACCAAAAGCAGATTGGGAGGCATTACTGCCTAATATTACAGCTGCAATTAGTAATGAATCTGAAACTGAAACAAATGATACACCTGCACCTGATGAACATTTCGGCGAAATTAAAGCGGAAGTGCTCAAATTTAAAGGTATCCCGTATCAGATTAAACTCACTACTACTAAGGATGAAGAACGCAGACAATTACCAGACTACTTTGTCGATACAATGCTAGCAGCACAAAAAGATGATGACAATGTAGTATTTATGCGTAAGTGGGAAGATTTAGGTACGCGTTATGGCGAACTAGAAGAAGTTATGGATAATGTTGAAGAAGAACTTGTCGCACTATATCCTGAAAATAAACTTAATGAATTAAAACAAGAAGCATTAAATACAGATATTGTGGTTCCAACAGCACACTATCAACATGTGACAGTTGATGAATTTAACGCGGCAGAAGATTGGAAAGCGCAACTTAGAATGTTGAAGTCTTTCCCAACACCAACCAAAGAAGATTATCCTCTTATCGAAGCTGCATTAAACCACCCTAAAATTCCAATTCGACGCGAAGCTATTGTGCTAGCAAGTATGGTAGAAGATGAGTCAGTTCTTCCATATATGTACCAAGGTTTACAGGATAAAAATCCTGGTGTACGCCGAACTGCCGGAGATGGATTAAGTGATTTAGGATTTAAAGCAGCTTTACCAGAAATGGAGAAAGCTTTAGATGATCCACAAAAGATTGTGCGTTGGCGTGCCGCGATGTTTATTTTTGATGAAGGTGGCGAAGCACAATTACCAGCTTTGAAAGCACATGAAGATGATGACGCTTACGAAGTGAAGTTACAGATTCAAATGGCCATCTCTCGTATTGAAAAAGGTGACGAAGCACTAGGATCTGTTTGGAAACAAATTGCTAACCGTAATAAATAAGCGGAATTAGGATGAATCAACAAATTAATTAGATTACATTTCTGATTATTTCATGTAAAATAAACTATAAATGAACAAGGAGTGTATATTATGAATCCGTATGAAGCATATATGCAAGAACTCGCACAAGGTATGCGTAGCGAGTTAACACAAAATGGTTTTGAAAGTTTAGAAACTGCAGAAGCAGTTGATCAATATATGGACAATGTAGGTGCTGAGGAAACTACATTTGTTGTTATTAATTCAGTATGTGGTTGTGCAGCTGGATTAGCTCGTCCAGCAGCTGTAGCAGTTGCTGAGCAAAATGATAAAAAGCCTGATCACAAAGTAACTGTCTTTGCAGGTCAAGATAAAGAAGCAACACAAGAAATGAGAGAGTTCATACAACAAGTACCTTCAAGTCCTTCTTTCGCTTTATTTAAAGGTACAGAATTAAAACATTTTATGCCTCGTGAATATATTGAGGGACGCGATATTCAAGATATCTGTATGGATATCAAAGATATGTTTGATGAAAACTGTTAATCAATTTGAATTGATTTCATAATCGAAGGTACGGGACAATATTTGATGGCTGAATCAGTCCATCAATTGTCCCATTTTTTATAATTGGAGATACATACGATTTGAGGAGGAGATAGGTATGAATTCATTCGACGAAGCATATCATGACCTATGTAAGGAAATTTTAGCTATCGGGAACGAACGCGATGATCGTACACGTACTGGTACCATTTCAAAATTCGGTCATCAATCACGCTATGACTTAAGTAAAGGCTTCCCTTTATTAACAACTAAAAAAGTATTCTTTAAGTTGATTGCGACTGAGCTGATTTGGTTTATGAAAGGCGACACAAATATCAAATATTTACTAGAATACAACAATAATATTTGGAATGAATGGGCATTTGAAAACTATGTTGAATCAGAAGATTATCATGGCCCGGACATGACGAATTTCGCACATCGAGCATTACAAGATGAAGCATTCAACGAAGTTTACCAACAAGAAATGGAAAAATTTAAATCACGCATTCTAAACGATGATGATTTTGCGCAAAAACACGGCAATTTAGGGAATGTATATGGTAAGCAATGGCGAGATTGGGTTGGTGCAGATGGTCAACATTATGATCAACTTGCTACAGTCATCGAACAAATCAAAACTCACCCTACATCTAGACGTCACATCGTATCTGCATGGAACCCAGCAGAAATTGATACGATGGCATTACCGCCATGTCATACGATGTTCCAGTTTTATGTACAGGACGGCAAACTAAGTTGCCAATTATATCAACGTAGTGCAGATGTATTTTTAGGAGTTCCATTTAATATCGCAAGTTATAGTTTACTAACACATTTAGTAGCAAAAGAATGCGGCTTAGAAGTCGGTGAGTTTGTGCATACGATTGGTGATGCGCATATCTATTCTAATCATATCGATGCGGTCAAAAAACAATTAAGTCGTTCAAGTTACGAACCACCTCAATTAAAAATCAATACAGATCGTTCAATTTTTGATATTCAATATGAAGACTTGGAGATTGTAAATTATCAATCACACCCAGGTATTAAAGCACCTATCGCTGTATAAAAACAATTAGAATTTTTGAAAGGGGATAAGAATATGACGCTTTCTATTCTTGTTGCGCATGATCAAAACAGAGTAATCGGTAAGGATAACCAACTACCATGGCATTTGCCTAATGATTTAAAACATGTCAAAAAATTAAGTACTGGCAATACACTCGTAATGGGCCGTAAAACATATGAATCTATCGGCAAACCGCTTCCAAACAGACGTAACGTCGTTTTAACACGTGATGAATCTTTTCATCCTGAAGGTGTAGATGTCATACACAATTTTGAGGATATTTATGATTTGCCTGGCCATGTCTTCATTTTCGGTGGCCAAGCATTGTTTGAAGAATTTATCGATAAAGTAGATGACATGTACATTACTGTCATTGAAGATAAATACCAAGGAGATACGTTCTTCCCACCTTATACCTTTGAAGATTGGGAAGTTGAATCTTCAGTTAAAGGAGAACAAGATGAACGCAATAAAATTCCGCACACGTTCTTACATCTTGTTCGTAAAAAGTAATAGGAGGTATGGAAATGCGTAAAAAAATTGTCACAGACTCAACAACAGATTTACCTCAATCATATCTAAAAGAGCACGATGTTCATGTGATTCCTCTTAATTTAACGATTGAAGGCAAATCTTATATCGACCAACAAGACATTTCTTCTGAACGTGTAATTGAGTTAATAGAAGAAGATGTAGATATCAAAACCAGCCAACCTCCTATTGGTAAATTTATTGAAATGTACGATGAATTAGGAAAAGACGGCTCAGAAATCATTAGTATTCATATGACATCTGGATTAAGCGGTACGTATCAAACTGCGTATCAAGCTAGTCAAATGACTGATTCAAAAGTTACAGTTATTGATTCAAAATCCATTTCATTCGGCCTTGGTTTCCAACTGGAACATATTGTTGAATGGAATAACGAAGGGTTATCAACAGAAGAAATTCTTAAAAAATTAAAACATTTACAAAGCAATATCAAACTCTTTGTAGTGATTGGCCAATTAAACCAACTGATTAAAGGCGGACGTATCGGTAAAGCTAAAGGTATGATTGGTAATATGATGCGTTTAAAACCAGTGGGCATTCTTGATGATGGACAAATTAAAATCCTTCATAATGCACGTACGCAAAAGTCGAGTATTCAAATTATTAAAAAAGAGCTTGCTCAGTTCATTGAAAATCATTCGATTAAAAAAATCGGCTTAGCTCATGCAAATGCATTAGATTTTGTAGATAAGTTTAAACAACAATTTGCGATTGAAGAAAATAATACTGAAGTTGAAATCAATACGACAACACCAGTTATTTCAACACATACTGGACAAGGTGCAGTAGGATTCGTTGTCTTGCGTCAATAATCGATAATTCTCATGAAAATCATCGGGTTAAAGCAAACTAATAGAAAATAAAGTGCAGTCATGATAAATTTAGAATTGACTAAACGCCGAATGGAGGTAATATTTTGGCATATGCAACATTAGCTGGCGGTTGTTTCTGGTGTATGGTAAAACCATTCACATCATATCCTGGTATTAAGAATATTGTCTCAGGATACAGTGGCGGCCACGTAGAAAATCCAACTTATGAAGAAGTATGTACGAACACAACAGGACATGTTGAAGCAGTACAAATTGAATATGATCCTGAAATCACTTCATTTGAAAATATATTAGATGTTTTTTTCAAGACGTTCGATCCAACAGATAATGGTGGACAATTCTTCGATCGCGGTGAAAGTTACCAACCGGTCATTTTCTACCATGACGAAGAACAAGAAAAAGCTGCACAATCTAAAATCCAGCAGTTAAACGAACAAATGATTTTTAATAAACCTGTGATCACACCGGTAAAACCATATAAAAACTTTTACCCGGCAGAATCTTATCATCAAGATTATTATAAAAAGAATCCAATGCATTATGAACAGTATCAAAAAGGTTCAGGAAGAAAAGACTTTATAGAAAGACATTGGGGGGAGCAAAATGCTTAAAAAAAGTAAAAATGAATTAACAGATATGGAATATCTTGTTACTCAAGAAAATGGTACAGAACCTCCTTTCCAAAATGAATATTGGAATCATTTCGAAAAAGGTATCTATATCGATAAACTTTCAGGCAAACCACTATTCACTTCAGAAGAAAAATTTCATTCTGATTGTGGTTGGCCAAGCTTCTCTAAAGCTCTAAGTGACGATGATATCATTGAACTTGTAGATAAGTCATTTGGTATGGTAAGAACTGAAGTACGTTCTGAAAACAGTCATTTAGGTCACGTTTTCAATGATGGACCAAAAGAAACAGGCGGATTAAGATATTGTATCAATTCAGCTGCTGTACAATTTATTCCTTATGATAAATTAGAAGAACTTGGATATGGTGATTTGATTCCACATTTCAAGAACCAAGGAGAGAAATAATATGTTTAAAAAATTATTTGGCAAAGAGGATAAAGTAGATAAGTCAATCGAGGTTTATGCACCGATTTCTGGTGAATACGTTAAAATCGAAGATATTCCAGACCCAGTATTTGCGCAAAAAATGATGGGTGATGGCTTCGGTGTTAATCCAAGCGAAGGTGTCGTTGTTTCACCAATTGAAGGTAAAGTTGACAATATCTTCCCAACTAAACATGCGTTAGGTTTAAAAGCTGATAACGGTTTAGAATTATTAATTCACATCGGTCTAGATACAGTTCATTTAGATGGTGAAGGATTCAATGTATTAGTTGAAAGCGGCGATACAGTAAAAGTTGGAGATCCACTAGTTGAATTTGATTTAGACTATATTGGAAATAACGCTAAATCAGTCATTTCACCAATTATTATTACTAATACAGATCAAGCAGATAAAATCGATATCCACCCGCAAGATCAATTAGTTAAAAGTGAAACAAAAGTAATTGATGTGACAATGGGTTAATGAAAGATTATTCATTTTATCAATTTGCGCTTACTGTGCGAGGCAGACCTGATGAAAAAGGTCAATTAGCAGAACAGATTTTTGATGATTTAGCTTTTCCAAAACATGAGTCAGACTTTCATACATTGTCAGACTATATAGAGACTGAAGCTTCTATCAGTTCACCAATGTATGTATTTGATGACTTATTTGATGAATATCAGGAATGGTTAAAATTTTAAATTTTTGACGTAGGGTTGGTGTGAGGCACCAGCCCTTTTATTTTTTATATAGCCATATATAAGTTGATGAACGTGCTGAATTTGGTAAAATTAATTATCCATTCAAACTAGAACTTATTTATGCACATCAACGTAATTTAAGAAAGGGGCATATCCGAGTGACACAACATAATGATGAAACTAATCAACCTTCAGATGAACAAGACTCAAAAAAGGCACCTAAGTTTTTTAAAATTAAAAGATGGAAATTCATCACATTTAGTATACTCGCATTGTTGTTAACGATTATCCTTACAGTCTTTGCGACAATCGCGATAGCACACAAATTTTCAGGGCTAGACGACTCACAAAGAAAATCATTCAGTAAAGTTGAAAGTACATATCAAACATTAGCCAATGATTACTATAAAAAACAAGATTCAGAAAAATTATCTGAAGCTGCCATTAACGGTATGGTTAAATCATTAAAAGATCCTTATTCACAATATATGACAAAAGATGAAACCAAATCATTTAATGAAGACGTTTCAGGTGATTTCGTAGGTATCGGCGCTGAAATGCAGCAACGTAATAAAGAAATCAGTGTAACCAGCCCCATGAAAGGATCTCCTGCAGAAAAAGCAGGTGTACAACCCAAAGATGTTTTAACTAAAGTAGATGGGAAATCTATTAAAGGTAAGTCACTGACAGAAGTAGTCAAAATGGTACGTGGTAAAGAAGGTACTGAAGTTACGTTAACTATTAAGCGTGCCAACCAAGAGCAAAACATTAAAATCAAAAGAGAAAAAATCCACGTTAAAAGTGTTGAATACAAAAAAGAAGGCGATGTTGGTGTCTTCACGATTAATAAATTCCAAGAAGATACAGCCGCTGAATTGAAAACTAATATTATGAAAGCACACAAACAAGGCGTACGAAAAATTGTATTAGATTTACGTAATAATCCAGGCGGATTATTAAATGAAGCCGTTAAAATGTCGAATATCTTCATCGATAAAAATAAACCGGTTGTGAAGTTGCAAAAAGGGAAAGAAAAAGAATCGGTGAATACTCCGACCGATCCATTAAAAGAAGCAAAAGATATGAAAGTATCTATCCTTGTCAATGAAGGTTCAGCCAGTGCTTCTGAAGTCTTTACTGGTGCAATGAAAGACTATAATAAAGCGAAGGTTTATGGTGAAAAGACATTTGGTAAAGGTATTGTACAAACCACACAAGAATACTCAGATGGTTCGTTATTAAAATATACTGAAATGAAATGGTTAACACCACACGGTACTTATATCCATGGTAAAGGAATCAAACCAGATGTCGAAATTGCATCTCCTAAGTATCAATCATTATCAATGATTCCTGATGACAAAGTGTTTAAAGAAGGCGATCAAGATAAAAATGTCAAATCTATAAAAATCGGTTTAAAAGCTTTGGATTATCAAGTTGGAAAAGAAAACAATGACTATGATGCAAAACTCAAATCTGCAGTTGAAGATTTCCAAAAAGATAATCAATTACCAGTAACAGGCAAATTTGATAAAGAAACGAATCAAAAATTCGCAGAAAAGTTAGTAGATAAAGCGAATAAAGATGATGAAATGTTAGATACTTTAATCAAAAAATTAAAATAAAGGGGCACAATTTATGATCAGAAACGCATCACAAGAAGATTTAAATGCGGTAGCCGCATTGACAGAAGAAGCCAAAAAAATTATGGCAGAAGATAATAATCCACAATGGGATGAAGCCTATCCATTACTAGAGCATTTTGAGGAAGATATTACAAATAAATCATTATTTGTATTAGAAGAGGAGAATACAATTTATGGTTATATTGTTATCGACCAAAATCAATCAAAATGGTATGATGAACTAGAATGGCCGATAGATAGAACCAATGCTTATGTCATTCATAGACTTGCAGGTTCTGCTAATTATAAAGGCGCAGCAACAGCATTATTTAACTTTGCTGTTGAACGCGCGTTAGATCACGGCGTTGATGTGTTACTCACTGATACGTATGCTGCGAATCAACGCGCGCAAAACTTATTTGAAAAATTTGGTTTTCATAAAGCAGGCGAAGCCAATTTAAATTATCCTCCTTACGATAAGGAAGAATCATTCTATGCCTATTATAGAATTTTAAAATAAGAATAGAGGTATTTATCATGACAAAAATTGCATTTACTGGCGGCGGAACAGTCGGACATGTTTCAGTCAATTTAAGTTTGATTCCAATTGCGAATGAAAGAGGTTACCAAACTTTTTATGTAGGTTCTAAAAATGGAATTGAAAAAGATATGATTTCATCACAATTACCAAATACACCGTACTTCCCGATATCCAGCGGGAAGTTACGCAGATATTTATCATTTGAAAATATCAAGGATGTATTTAAAGTACTCAAAGGAATTTTAGACGCACGTAAAATCTTAAAGAAACAAAAACCAGATTTACTTTTTTCTAAGGGAGGATTTGTATCTGTACCTGTAGTCATCGCGGCACGTTCATTAAATATCCCGGTGATTATTCACGAATCAGATATCACTCCAGGTCTTGCGAATAAAATTTCTCTAAAATTCGCAAATAAAATCTATACAACATTTGAAGATACATTAAAATATCTGCCAAAAGCAAAAGCAGATTTTGTCGGTGCAACTGTTAGAGATGACTTAAAACAGGGTAACAAAGAAAAAGGTTATCAACTGACAGGATTTAACGCTGAGAAAAAAGTGTTATTAGTCATGGGCGGCAGTTTAGGCAGTAAAACGATTAATGATTTAATTCGACGCAATCTTGACGAATTATTAAAAGATTATCAAATCATTCATCTAACTGGTAAAGGACTACTTGATTCATCTATTCAAAAAGAAGGTTATCGTCAATTTGAATTTGTGACGAGTGAATTAACAGATTTACTCGCGATTACAGACATGGTAGTCAGCCGAGCAGGTGCTAATGCAATCTATGAATTCTTAACATTAAACATTCCTATGTTGCTGATTCCATTAGGATTAGACCAGTCTCGTGGCGATCAGATTGATAATGCAAAATATTTCCAATCTAAAGGGTATGCGCAAACATTACCAGAAGATGAAGCTTCTCAACAAAAATTCATGGATGCGTTAAAAGAGATTGAAAATAATCGTTCAACTATTGAACAACAAATGTCGAACTATCACCAGCTATTTACTAAAGAAGATTTATTAGACAAGATTCTTAAAGATACAAACCAAAAGGAAACGAGGGAAAGCTGAGTTGAGTCGAGCTAAAAGAATTTCACTGATTCTAGTATTTACATTGATATTCAGCGCGATTGCTGTGTTCCATCAAAATAGAATCGGTAATTGGATTGATACAGAAGTCTATGATTTTATTTATGCCTCACACAGCATCATTACAACTAGTATTTTTATGGGTGCAACTTGGATAGGCGAAGTATGGTCAATGATCTTCCTTTCACTTTGTGTTGTCGCATTTTTATTAATGCGTAAAATGCAAATAGAAGCTTTATTCTTTGCGATTGTGATGGCAGTTTCAAGTATCTCTAATCCAATTATGAAAAACACAATTGATAGAGAGCGTCCTACTAAATTAAGACTTGTAGAAATTGGTGGCTATAGTTTCCCAAGTGGCCACGCGCAAGGTTCTACATCTTTCTTCGGTAGCTTGATTGCAATTTCAAGCCATTACTTACACGGGACACCTCGTGTGATGATGACTTCATTCTGCATCTTCATGATTGCGATGATTTGTATGTCTAGAATTTATTTAGGTGTACATTATCCTACTGATGTCATTGCAGGCGTGCTTGCAGGTGCTGTATGTATTTTATCTGTATCATTATTGTTCAAAGGTAAATTCAAAGCCTTTGCTAAATGAGAATTAAAGTGAGATTAAGTGCTGCTTAATCTCACTTTTTTAATTTATAATAGAAAAAAACCGATTCTGCTTAATTGAGAATCGGTTAAGTATGTCACGTTACTTTTACTGTAACGTCAGTATTTACGGGCATATATAAAAGGGGATAAATCGAAAATGACCAATCCAATTAAGAACGAAATGTGGGGGGGATGTCTCATTTGTGATTGATAATCATTTTCAATTACTATTATACATTATTGAGAATGGTTGTCAATTAGAAATCAAAAATAATTTCACTTTTTTATTCAACTCCATATTTTTGTCACAATTAATCATTTGATTCGTTTCATTCGTTCTTAAACGTTTTGATTATGATAAAATCATGATTGAGGTGCTTTCAATGACAAAAATATTAATCGTAGAAGATGAGCAAAACTTAGCTCGATTCATTGAATTAGAATTAGTACATGAGAATTATGAAGTTGATATTGAAAATGATGGTGCAGAAGGATTAGAAACAGCATTAAAAAAAGAATATGATCTGTACTTACTCGATTTGATGTTGCCACATATGGATGGTTTAGAAATATGTAAGAGAATACGTGAAGTCAAATCTACTCCAATTATTATCATCACAGCAAAAGGTGATACATATGATAAAGTAGCAGGTTTAGATTATGGTGCAGATGATTATATCGTAAAGCCATTCGATATCGAAGAACTATTAGCACGTATTCGTGCAACATTAAGACGCCAACCAGCTAAAGACATCATCGATATTAAAGGCATTCAAATTAATAAAGAAGCCTTTCGTGTTACGATTGATGGTCAAGAGGTTGAATTAACTAAAACCGAATATGACTTGTTGCAGTTGCTTTCTGAAAACTTAAATCATGTCTTGCAACGTGAACAAATATTAAATCATGTTTGGGGTTATGACAGCGAAGTAGAAACCAATGTAGTGGATGTTTATATTCGTTATCTGAGAAATAAATTGAAACCGTTTGGTAAAGAAAAGGTAATCGAAACAGTACGTGGTGTCGGTTATGTGATACGCAAATGAAGCAACGAAAATTAAAAACTCAATGGATGCTAATTACTACGAGTATTACGTTTTTGATTGTTTTCATTTTCAGCTTAGTCATCATTTACTTTTTGAGCATCACTTTAAGAGACAGTGAAATTAATGATGCAGAAAAAAGTGCTGATAACGTTTCTGCTTTACTTGCGACGAAATCTTTGGTTGATATTAAACCTTTAGATTTAAACGCATCACTTGGTAATTTCCAAAAAGTGATTCTGTTTGATAATGACAAACAAAAGATAACCGAAACATCGACTATGAGTGATTTTATTAATAGCACAAAAGGTATTGAACCTTCTCAGTATCACAGTGTTTACGTGCAACGTATTAAAGATGCAAACTTTTTAATCGTTTCTCATCCAGTCGAAACTGAAAAGTTTCATGGTTATTCTGTGATTATCCATTCGCTCGCAAGTTATGATAGTGTTATGCATTCATTAATCATCTTATCGGTGTTATTTGGTATTATTGCCATTATTATTACTGCCACTATAAGTTATATCTTTTCTGCACAAATCGCAAAACCTATTACAATTATGGCTAACAAAATGCGTAAAATCCGTAGAGATGGTTTCCAGGAAAAGTTAGAACTACCGACAGAATACGATGAAACAACTGACTTGATTGATACATTCAACGATATGATGATTCAAATTGAAGAACTATTTGATCAACAACGCCAGTTCGTAGAAGATGCTTCACACGAACTGAGAACACCGCTTCAAATCATTCAAGGTCACTTAAATCTTATCCAACGATGGGGTAAGAAAGACCCAGCAATTTTAGAAGAATCATTAGATATAACAATCGAAGAAATGAATCGTATTACCAAGTTAGTAGAAGAGCTGTTACTATTAACGAAAGAATCTACCTATAAAGATGCTTTAGATGTAGAACCTGTTGATGTGAATGACGAGATTAAATCTAGACTAAAATCTCTCAAACAATTACATCCTGATTATAGTTTTACATTTACACCATCAGTGAAACCAATATGGCTGAATATTAATCGTTATCAACTTGAACAAGTATTGCTTATCTTTTTGGATAATGCGATTAAATATGATACAAGAGAGAAAAGAATAGAAATTTGTACTGCACTTAAAAATAGACAAGCAACTATTGAGATTACCGATCATGGTTCAGGCATTCCTAAAAAAGACTTAGACTTTATCTTTGACCGTTTTTATCGCGTAGACAAATCACGTTCTAGACAACGTGGAGGTAATGGTTTAGGATTATCGATTGCTCAAAATATAGTGAATTTACATGGCGGTACGATTCAAGTTGAAAGTGAGGTTGATACGTTTACTACATTCAAAATTACCTTCAACGTATAATTACATTTTAATGATAATTCGTCTATTATTGTACAATATTATATTTAAGGTTATATATGTGTATAAAGAGCCGTCATATCGGCTCTTTTTCATGCCATCAAATCGTCATTCTCCCTTTAATTTGTGAACATTTAATGATATTATTTATTTGTAAGCGTTTCAATATATTGTGGAGGGAGTAATATGACGAAATATACACAGGTTAGTGAAGCACCTGTAAATTTCGGAGCTAACTTAGGGGTAATTATTGATTTATACGATCAATATCTACAAGATCCAACTTCTGTCTCTGAAGATTTACAAATTCTATTTAGTACAATTAACAATGACAACAGAGAGGTGGCTGCAGCACCTTCATCAAGTTCTGATGATATGACAATTAAACAAGTTATGCGTTTAATCGATAACATCAGACAATATGGGCATCTGCAGGCAGATATTTATCCAGTCAATCGACCAGAACGTAAAAATGTTCCTAGATTGACACTTGAAGATTTCAATTTAACAAAAGAAGATTTAGAGCAAATTTCTTCAGGCATTGTGTCAGATCATTTTTCTGATATTTATGACAATGCCTATGAAGCAATCCAACGCATGGAAAAGCGTTATAAAGGGCCGATTGCTTTTGAATACACACACATTAACAACAATAAAGAACGCGCTTGGCTCAAGCGACGTATTGAAACGCCATATAAAGCAAACTTAAATAAAAGCCAAAAGCTAGAATTATTCAAGACATTAGCACATGTTGAAGGTTTCGAAAAATATCTTCATAAAAACTTTGTAGGGGCAAAGCGATTCTCTATTGAAGGTGTAGATACCCTTGTGCCAATGCTGCAACAAATCTTAAGTCGTGCAGCTAAAGAAGAAATTCAAAATATTCAAATAGGTATGGCACACCGTGGACGCCTCAACGTTTTAACACATGTGTTAGAAAAACCTTATGAAATGATGATTTCTGAATTCATGCATACTGATCCAATGAAGTTCCTACCACAAGACGGCAGTCTAGAATTAACTTCAGGTTCAGCATGGACAAGTGACGTTAAATATCACTTAGGCGGTACGAAAACAACAGACACTTATGGTATAGAACAACGCATTTCATTAGCAAACAACCCAAGTCACTTAGAAATCGTGTCACCGGTTGTATTAGGTAAAACACGTTCTGTACAAGATGACCGTCATCAAAGCGGCAAAGTACAAACAGATTTCAGCAAATCTATGCCGATTTTAATTCATGGTGATGCTGCTTATCCAGGACAAGGTATCAACTTTGAAACAATGAACTTAGGCAACTTAGAGGGGTATTCAACAGGCGGTTCATTGCATCTGATTACTAACAACAGAATCGGTTTCACTACAGAGCCACAAGATGGTCGCTCAACAACATATTCTACAGATGTTGCTAAAGGTTATGATGTACCGATTATGCATGTTAATGCAGACAATGTTGAAGCAACAATTGAAGCAATTGATATTGCAATGGACTTCAGAAAAGAGTTCAACAAAGATGTTGTTATCGATTTAGTCGGTTACCGTCGTTATGGTCATAACGAAATGGATGAACCATCTATTACAAACCCAATTCCTTATCATGCCATCCGTAAGCATCCAACTGTAGATCACATTTATGGTGACCAATTGGTTGAAGAAGGCATTATCTCTGAGGATGAAAAGAATGACATCTTAGATGATGTTCAAAAAGAACTACGTGCAGCACATGATAAAATCGATAAAAATGATAAAACAACAACACAAGATATGTCTAAACCGGACAATGTTGACTTACCGCTTCAACCTGATGATCGTCAATTTGATTTCGAAGAATTGAAATCAATCAATGATGCATTATTAACATATCCAACAGGTTTTGAAGTCTTGAAAAAACTGAACAAAGTTTTAGAAAAACGTAGAGAACCATTTGAAAAAGAAGATGGTTTAGTAGATTGGGCACAAGCTGAACAACTTGCATTTGCGACAATCATGCAAGATGGCACACCAATTCGTTTAACAGGTCAAGACAGTGAACGTGGTACTTTCAGTCACAGACATGCGGTATTGCATAACCCTGATACTGGCGAAGAATATGTGCCTTTACAACATGTACCAAATCAACGTGCATCCTTCGATGTTCATAACTCACCGCTATCTGAAGCAGCTGTTGTAGGCTTCGAATACGGTTACAATGTTGAAAACAAGGGTACTATGAATATCTGGGAAGCTCAATACGGCGACTTTGCGAATATGGCACAAATGATGTTCGATAACTTCTTATTCAGCAGTTATGCGAAGTGGGGCGAACGCTCAGGTCTAACATTGTTCTTACCACATTCATATGAAGGACAAGGTCCAGAGCACTCATCAGCAAGATTAGAGCGTTTCTTACAACTCTCAGCTGAGAATAACGCGACTGTCGTAAATTTATCTAGCTCAAGTAACTATTTCCACTTATTACGTGCACAAGCAGCAAGCTTGGATACTGATGCAATGCGTCCACTAGTTGTCATGTCACCGAAAAGTTTATTAAGAAATAAAACTGTAGCTGACACAATCGATAAATTTACACAAGGCCATTTCGAACCTATCTTGCCAGAAGAGCATGAAGCAAGCAAAGTCAAAAAAGTGATTTTAGCTTCAGGTAAAATGTTTATTGATTTGAAGGAACGTCTGCAAAAAGAACCGGATGAATCGATTTTATTGATTGCGGTAGAACGCTTATATCCATTCCCAGCTGACGAAATCAAAGCAGTTATTGATCAGTTGCCAAACCTTGAAACAATTGCATGGGTTCAAGAAGAACCGCAAAACCAAGGTGCTTGGTTGTTCGTATATCCTTACTTAAGTGATATCGCTAGCGATCAATACGAATTGCAATATAGCGGTCGTATTAAACGTTCTGCGCCAGCTGAAGGTGACGGAGAAAATCATAAACTCGTTCAAAAATCTATTATCGAAGAGAGTCTTAACAAAAATTAGGGGGAAATTAGTATGTCTGAGATCGTAGTTCCAGAGTTAGCAGAATCTATTACAGAAGGTACAATAGCTGAATGGTTGAAGAATCCAGGTGATTCAGTAGACAAAGGTGAAGCTGTTGTCGAATTAGAAACAGATAAAGTCAACGTTGAAGTTGTATCTGAAGAAGCAGGTGTTTTACAAGAACACTTAGCAGAACCTGGTGATACTGTTGAAGTAGGACAAGCAATCGCAACTGTAGGGGAAGGCAGCGGCAGTTCATCATCTTCAGCTTCATCTGATGACAAAAAAGAAGAAGCACCAAAATCTGAAGACAAATCAGAATCAAAATCTGAACCAGCAGAAGCTGACAAATCAGAAGAAAAAGAAAGTGCTTCTAGTGACCAACGCGTCAATGCAACACCATCTGCACGTAAATATGCGCGTGAAAAAGGTATCGACTTAGCAGAAGTTGCTTCTAAAGGTAACGATGTTGTACGTAAAGATGACATTGATCGTCAACAACAAGGTAACCAAAAACAAGCTGAGCCAGCGAAATCAGAAGCACCAGCTAAACCACAAAGCAGCACACCAAACAAACCAGTGATTCGCGAAAAAATGTCTCGTCGTAAACAAACAGCAGCTAAAAAATTATTAGAAGTATCTAATAACACAGCAATGCTGACTACATTCAACGAAGTTGACATGACAAATGTGATGAACTTACGTAAACGTAAAAAAGAACAATTTATCAAAGATCATGATGGAACAAAATTAGGTTTCATGTCATTCTTCACAAAAGCAGCCGTTGCAGCATTGAAAAAATACCCTGCAGTGAATGCTGAAATTGATGGACAAGACATGATTACTAAACAATTCTATGATATCGGTATTGCGGTATCTACAGATAATGGTTTAATCGTGCCATTCGTACGTGACTGTGATAAGAAAAACTTCGCAGAAATCGAAAGTTCAATCGCAGACTTAGCAGTTAAAGCACGCGACAACAAATTATCACTTGGTGATTTAATGAACGGTTCATTCACTATCACAAACGGTGGTATCTTCGGTTCAATGATGTCTACACCAATCATTAACGGAAGCCAAGCAGCTATTTTAGGTATGCACTCAATCATCACGCGTCCAATCGCGATTGATAAAGATACAATTGAGAACCGTCCTATGATGTACCTTGCTTTAAGCTACGACCACAGAATTATTGATGGTAAAGAGGCAGTAGGATTCTTGAAAACAATCAAAGAGCTTATCGAAAGCCCTGAAGATTTATTATTAGAATCTTAATCTATAAAGTAAATCATATTACAAACCTTGATACGACGGCAGTTTTGCCGTCGTTTTTTTATGTTTATTTTTGAATTTCGAAACAAAAATAAGCAGCGTGATTGATTTAACTCATTAAAATCAATCATCGCTGCTTTTAATTCTATAACATATTGAAAACGACAAGTTCTATAATCGCAAGGATGACAAATACGATACATAAAACTCCGAAATGTTGCTTTTTAAACTTCGCATTTTCTTTAATTCGACCTGTGAAGTAGTTAATACCGGAGTATGCTGCTACAAGTATCGTTAAAGCGAATAATATCCAGAAAGTAAGCATTATTAATCATCTCCTTTGATCCAAATTTTCAGATCAAACACGCCTTTTCTAATCCTATATACTATTACTATACCTTATTTTGACTGAATTCATTCATTGAACACTTCATCATACAAAAACCACTTCATTTAAGTTATAATGAATGAGAAATCACAAAAGAAGGTGTGGGTAAAATGGCAGGTTTACGAAGTGTCACAATAGGTACTCGAAATCTAGAACAATCAATTTATTTATTTCATGATATTTTAGGATTGAATTATGAAAGACAAGGTTCAAAAAATGCAGTACGTTTTGGTGATGCATTTTTAAGTCCGGGTACAAGAATACACTTTATTGAAGTACCAAACTATTCGACAGAAAATAATCATGTCTTAAGTGTCGGTTTAAGAACACCATCAGATTTAGGATTAGAAGAGTATCAATCAATTTTAGACCAAAATGAAATCAAATATGGTGACGTTACTGAAATGAATAATAATAAACATTTTGAATTTAAAGACGGTAACGGACAATTCTTTGATATCTATTCTAATGAAAATAATAGTGGTGTACCATTAGGTATGCCTACCGATGAAGGTACGGTGAATCCGCTTCACCAAATCCAAGGACTTGGACCAGTGATTGTTCAAGTTAACGAAATGTTGCTGACTTCATCGATTTTATCTAAAGTATTCGGCCTTGATCATTTTGCTGAATACACACCGACTACAGATGATGACTTTAAAGTACAAGTATTTCGAATTGGAGAAGGCGGCTTAGGTGGAGAATTACACATCTTCCAAGCTACAGAACCAATTAATTTACCAGAATATGGTTCGGTCGAACAAATCGAATTTAGTACGCAATCTAAACAAGAATACCGCAATGCGGTCCAACAGCTAGAAACAATAGGCATTCCATATCAAACACTTGAACAACAAGATTCAGAATCAGTTCGTATTACAGAAAATAGTGGATTGTCATTCATCTTAACTTTAGAAAAAGCATAACCTGCACAGAAAGGATTGTGAACATATGTTACACGAAGAATGGAAAGATAAACAACCAATTAAAAAGGTAGAAGTACTGCATACAGACGCTAAAAAATTTACAGTATCTGATATGTTGACTATTGGAAAACAATACGATGTCGTTAACGAAACTGAAGAATATTATCAAATCATTGATAACTCAGGTAAAGTTGGCGGTTATTATAAAGAGTATTTTAAAGAAGTTTAATAAGCAATTTGAATTAAATATTCGATTAGGGACTTGGGCACAATGATGTGCCTCGGTCTATTTTTTGATGTATGAAAAGGAGAAATTTTAAATGGCACAACATCAGTATATTAATGCCGATAAAACAGTATTTGGTGACGCATATGCAATGATGCGCTTAAATAAAAACATTTTATTAAAAGGACCGACAGGGTCAGGTAAAACGAAACTCGCAGAATCATTAAGTGAAGATATTAATATTCCAATGCATCAAGTCAATTGTTCTGTTGATTTAGATGCTGAAAGTTTACTAGGTTTCAAAACTATCCAAACAAGTCCAGATGGCAATCAAGAAATTGTCTTTATTGATGGACCTGTTATCCAAGCGATGAAAGAAGGACACATTCTATACATTGATGAAATCAATATGGCGAAACCTGAAACACTTCCTATCTTAAACGGTGTGCTAGACTATCGTCGCAGTCTTACAAATCCGTTTACTGGTGAAATTATTAAAGCAAAACCTGGTTTTAATGTCATTGCAGCAATTAACGAAGGTTATGTAGGTACATTACCAATGAACGAAGCATTAAAAAACCGTTTCGTTGTTATTCATGTAGACTATATTGATGGCGAAACATTAAAAACAGTTATTAAAGAACAAAGTCGCTTAGACGATGATGCACTTATTTCAAAAATTGTCGCATTTAATGAAGACTTACGTACTATGACAAAACAAGGGCAAATTTCTGAAGAAGCTGCAAGTATTCGTGCATTGATTGATATGAGTGATTTAGCAACAGTCATGCCGATTGAACGTGCAATCCAACGTGCGATTATTGACAAGTTAGAAGATGAACGTGAACAACAAGCGATTATTAATGCAATAGAATTGAACTTTTAGTGAGGGATTTTTATGACCAATCGATTTATCAAGTTTAATGATGAAATCTTAGACGCTAAAAAAGTGATGATGTTGCAAGACCTTGCACGTTTACTTTTGGAAAATAATCAAACGCATGTCAAAATTCAAAAATTCCCTTATTATGATCCGATCGAAAATGAATTAATCGCTAGTGTCTTCTGGACACACCGTCCAAGTCATATTGAAATTACTGGACTAAAGACAGATGTTTTACTTGCGACCTATGGTTATCGATTAATGGATGAATTTATTGTGAATGAAGTACTAGATAATCAAGAATTTAAACATCCAAGCTTCTTTAAACAAGTCTTCAAGCTATTAGAAGATATGCGTGTGCTAAATGCGATTGTTAAAATTCGCCCAAGTATGAAAGATGCAATCGCTTTGCGCAAACAAATTCGTCTTAACTATACTGAGTCACAAATCAGTGTTTATCGCACAAAAACAACTTATACTGATTTAATCTTCTTATATTTAGAGAAATCACTATTAACTGAAGACTTTTATGAAGTGCCTAGTATTAGACCTGATTTAGATCCAATCTTACAAAGTATGTATATGTATCTGCCGAATTTCTTTATGAACTACACATCAGAAGACAATAAGTTCTTAGCTGAACGTATTATGTATCAGCTTGATGACTTATTAGATGAAGACATGCTAAATGAGTATTATTACATTCCACGTAAAGTTTATAAAGAAATCCAAGCTGAAA
The DNA here is from genome assembly GCF_001812305.1 of Staphylococcus sp. HMSC056G08. Taxonomy (NCBI): domain Bacteria; kingdom Bacillati; phylum Bacillota; class Bacilli; order Caryophanales; family Staphylococcaceae; genus Staphylococcus; species Staphylococcus sp. HMSC056G08. Next base: position 104,417 of record NZ_KV808528.1, on the reverse strand, counting down.
CTTTCGATGACCTTAAACGTGTGGATGCAGCAAATGTTGACGGTAAAGATGACACAGATGAAGATGATGACATCGAGACAGCTGAAGCTGACACCAAAGCACAAGACTCTAAATCGCAAGGTGGTTCTTACCTAGAAATGGAACTCCATGAAGGCGAGAACAGTGAAGCTGTCAGTGATAATGACAACGCACGTGAAGGTGATGCTTCTGATGATATGACAGATATGATGACTAAAAAGGGTAAAGGATCAAATGAGACCATAGATAATGAGTCGGGTGGCCAAACAGGTGCTTCATCACAACCTTTTGCCTTAAAAGGTATCAATGAAAATGTGGAAATTAAATGGAATGTGCCGGAAATAACAGCTGAGGATCGTGCAGCATATCACGAAGTAGAACGAGAAGTACAATACGAAATCAAGGATTTAACACAAATCATTGAAAAAACGATAGAACGTGAACAAGTTGATGAACGTCATAATCTGACTAAAGGACGTTTACAAAGAGACTTAATCAATTGGTTTATTGATGACCAATATAAAATGTTCTATAAAAAACAAGATTTAAGTCGTTCCTTCGATGCGACATTCACATTACTTGTTGATGCATCAGCAAGTATGATTGATAAAATGGAAGAAACAATCAAAGGTGTCGTATTATTCCATGAAACCTTGAAAAAACTGAATGTAAAACATGAAGTTTTAGCATTTAATGAGGATGCATTTGATGCTGATGACAAATCGCAACCTAATATTATTGATGAAATTATCAATTATAATTATTCTATCGGTTCAAAAGACAGCGCTAGAATAATGGAATTAACGCCACAAGATGATAATAGGGATGGTGTCGCAATCAGAATTGCAAGTGAACGCTTATTAAGCAGACCGCATCACCAACAATTTTTAATCATCTTTTCTGATGGTGAACCTTCAGCATATAATTACGATCAAGATGGTATTATTGACACGTACGAAGCTGTTGAAGAAGCTAGAAAATATGGTGTTGAGATATTTAACGTATTCTTAAGTCAAGAAGAAATTACTGAAGATATTGAACGTACCATCCATAATATATATGGACAATACGCTTTATTTGTAGAAGGTGTTGAGAACTTACCGAGTCAACTTTCACCTTTATTGAAAAAACTATTATTGAAGTCTGTCTAAAGACCTTATACAATACGCATACAAAACACAATAAGACATTATCTTGTTGATTGTATGCGTATTATTTTGTTTTAAAATTAGTAAAATGACATATTTCACTGATTATGTAACAAATTTCGCGTGATACTTTTTAAATTTTCTGAAAGTTTATATGGCAATTCCTAGTGCATTATGCTAAAATAAAGCAATATTTAAGATTTATAGTAACAGAAGGAGCACATCAAAATGAATAAAAACACATGGATTATCGGGTTTACCTTGTTTGCCATCTTCTTTGGCGCCGGAAACCTTATCTTCCCACCAAACTTAGGACTAGATAGCGGTCATTATTTCTGGCCAGCTATTCTCGCATTTGTATTAACGGGAATCGGGCTTCCGTTATTAGGTGTGGTAGTAGGTGCTTTAGATAAACAAGGTTATATCGGATCATTTAATAAAATATCACCTATTTTCTCAGTAGTATTCCTAGTGGCTATTTATTTAACAATCGGACCGTTGTTCGCAATTCCGCGTACAGCGTCAACATCATTTGAAATGACTGTTACACCGATCATTAATACAAGCAGCCCAATTGCGTTATTTATTTTCTCAGTTATTTATTTCGCAGTAGTATTATATCTTTGTTTGAGTCCCGGTAAAATGATAGACCGTATCGGTTCATTATTAACGCCAGCATTATTGATTACAATCATTGCTATGATTATCAAAGGATTTATGGACTTCGGTGGTAATCCATCTAGCCATGGTACAGAAGCATATACATCAACATTAACTGGTTTCTCTCAAGGTTTTACACAAGGTTACCTTACAATGGATGCAATTGCCGCAATTGCTTTCTCTATGATTGTAGTAAATGCAGTTAAAGCAACAGGAGTGACACATGCTGATACAATCTTCAAACAAACAGCAATGGCAGGCGTAATTGCAGCAGCTGGTTTAATGTTCATTTATATTTCTCTAGGTTATATCGGTAACCATATGGTTGTATCTCCAGAGAAATTAAAAGATTTAGCAGCACATGACCAAAACGTCGGTACATACTTACTGACTACAATTGCCGGAACTGGTTATGGTGAATTTGGTAAATACTTATTAGGTATCATCGTTGCACTTGCTTGTTTAACAACAGCATGTGGACTTGTAGTATCAGTAAGTCAATACTTCAATAGTATTTTCCCTAAAATCTCTTACAAAGCTTATGTATTAGGCTTTACTGGTATCAGTTTAGTACTTGCTAACTTAGGTTTAAACCAAGTTATTCAACTTTCAATTCCAGTATTGATGATTTTATATCCAATCGGAATTACAACTGTATTATTAATTTTGATGGCACGATTTGTTCCAATGAAACCAATCGTCCAACAATTTACAATTATTGTGATTACAATTACATCATTAATTAGTGTAGCGGTTGCTAAAGAATGGATTCATTTTGGAGCTTGGAGCAAATTACCACTTGCTAGCAACAGCCTAGAATGGTTCCCAATTGCGATTGTAGCTGTAATTATCGGGTACTTAATCAGCTTAGGCGCAAAAAATCAAAAACCAATCGTTTACGAAAAAGAATAATTCTATAAATCTAGAACGGGAGTGTACAAACCATACGTACACTCCCGTTTTCTATTCTTATTCGTTTTCTATATCTACATACAATAGTTTTACTTTGTCTTTTAACAATTTAATTTCAGCAGGCGTATCAAATAATATTTCTCCATCAATGTCCATTTTAGTATTTGGAGTCGTTTCTAAAGTTGCTTCATCAGTGGATACTAATGTGATATTCTCAGTGATATCATTCCAATTCATACTGTCTTTCACGTGGAAGAAATCCTTAATTAAACTCATATTATGATTTTTGAATAGGAAGATATTCATTTTACCATCGCAAGGGGATAAGTCTTCTAAAGGAATTCTGCTTCCACCGACAAAATTACCATTTGCGATGAGAATCATGGATGTTTCTCCTGAATAACTTTCACCATTTGCTTTAACTTCATATTTATAGGTTTCAGGATCAGCAATTACTTTTAAAGTAGTAAAGATATAACTTAACTTACCAAAAACTTTCTTACTGTTTGAATCTACATTTTCTGCATTTTCTACCATCATACCGATTCCGGCAAAGTTTAACGCAATATGACCATTAATATCTAATACATCAAAAGATTTCACTTTAGCTTCAAGCAATTGTTGTGCTGCTTGTACAGGTCTAGCAGCCAAATTTAATGTTTTAGCAAAATCATTAAACGTTCCGCCTGGAATAATGCCGATAGGAATATTCAACTCATTTTTTACGACGCCGTTTACTAACTCATTAACTGTACCATCGCCGCCTAAGATAAAGAAGATATCATATGAATGGTCATCATTTTGAGCTACAGTATCACAAAACTTTTTAATATCTCCTTCTTCTTTACTTAATTTAATTGTTAAATCATCACACATTTGAACTAAGCTTTCTGTTACTTGTCCAATAGATTTATACAGATTGCCTTGACCTGCAGCTTGATGATAAAACAAAACACCTTTATTGAAGTGTTGTGTCATTAGTTACCAGACTCCTTTGAACTTATCTCGTTATACTTACCCAAAAATTAATATTGTTCAATCATACAAAAGAAAAAACGATTATCTTTCACCAAAACGGTAGGGGAGATAATCGTTTTTGTTTGTTATTGTACTTTATTTTCTTTCATTGTTAATAAGCGTTCTTTCATATCCGCTTCTAAATGTTGCAATTCTTGTTCAGCTTGTTGACGTTTTTCACGACCTTCAGCTTGAATTTGCAATGTTTGTTCAACTGTTTCAATAATATTCTCGTGTGTTGATTTTAATGTTTCAATATCAACAATTCCACGTTCATTTTCAACAGCTGTATCCACTGCATTTTGTTTTAACAACTCTGAGTTCGCAGTTAACAGGTCATTGGTAGTATCAGTAACTGCACGTTGGGCTGACATTGCTTGTCGTTGACGCATCAATGTTAACGCAATAGCCATTTGGTTTTTCCACAATGGAATACTTGTCAAAATGGAGCTTTGAATTTTTTCGGCAAGTGTTTGGTTCACATTTTGAATCATACGAATTTGTGGTGCAGTTTGTAGTGATATTTGTCTAGATAACTGTAAATCGTAGATACGTTTATCTAAACGATCAGCAAATTGTTCTAAATCAGCTACTTCTTGAATATCCATTTGATTGCCTGATTCATATGCCTTTTGTCTTTTCTCAGGTAATTCTTGTTCTAAGATTGCTTGTTTCTTTTCTTGTGCCGCTGCAATATAAAGATTAAGTTCTTCAAAGTAGTCTTTATTTTGATTATATAGACCGTTTAATAATTGAATATCTCTGTTCAATCCATCTTTATGATTTTTTAATTCAACAGAAATACGGTCTACTTGAGAGCCAACTGATTGCATTCTTGAGAAAATTTCATTCGCAGAAGCTTTAGCGCGTTTAAAAATTTTCTTTATGAAAGAATCTTTTTCTTGTTTAAAGTCATCGGGTTGTACTTCTTTAAGTTTTACCATTAATTGATTTAATGTATCTCCGATAGGGCCTGTATCTTTAGACTTTACTTCAGTCAGCATTTTATGTGCAAAAGTCGACATACTAGATTGTGCATTGGAACCGAATTTCATCAGTGAGTCATAATTCATCGGTTCAATCTGATTTGCCAACTCTTGAATTTTCTTTTGTTGTTCTGGCGTGAAATCTTTATTAGCCTCCATGAGTGTCTGGTCATTTGAAATCTGGCTCTGTAACTCTGGATGTGTCGGCATTTCATTTTCGTTAGCCATTAATCATGCTCCTTTCTTTGTAAGTGACGTTGTTGCTCTATTTTATTCATTTCCATTTCAACATCAAGACGTGTATAGTCTTCTTCATTTAATCGCTTTAAATCTGCAACTAAAGTTCTTTTAACTTCATCTAAGGTAATACGTGTTTGTTCTAACTTTTGTTTTTCTTCTTTAGATTTTGCTGGCATTTTTGCCAATCTTGTATAGCTTTCAATCAGGTTCAACGCATTATCTAAGTGCGAATAGAAAAAGCTATCAACAATAAAGAACTTTTGTGGTTGCTGTCTCACCGTAAAATATATCGTTCGTGCTAACCTATGAATTTCGTTAACTTGCTTGAAATCTTTTATTGATCGCACGTTGATAAAGGATTTTAGTAGTTTTCTAACTTTTGTTTGCGCATTATTTAAATGGTGACGCACAAATCTAAAGTCTCTTCGTGTTAATCCTATTTCATTTAAATATTTTTTGGATGTGAAAAATTGAGTAGGAAGGTAAAAAGCAAAGAATGCTGCAATACCGATTCCTAAATCATATACAAATAATATATCGAATGCATAAATACTTGTGAGCCAAGCGACAATAGCAGCTGGAACACCTACAAGTGTTCCATAAATTCGAGAAATATAATATCTCAATTTACATCTTCCTTTTTAAATAGTTCTAAATCTTTCTAAAGATGAATCTGTATCTAGATGTTCAATGTTGTAGTCTGTGACATTGGAAGCAGGGGAAGCACCCTCGATTATCGCTTGTGTGAATTGTTCGAGTTCTTGTTCTTCACCTTGGGCATATATTTCTACATATTGCTCAACATTTTGTACTGTTCCTGTAATATGATATTTTTGTGCAAGGCGTTCAGTAAAATAACGGAATCCGACACCTTGTACTTGTCCAAATACTTGAATTTTTCTACGTTGCATAAGATCACCTCTTTGTTTTATTATACGAATTTTCAGGGCAAAAAACTAATATTTACTACACAACCCAATATCTATAAATACAAACACATTTCTTGAAATTATCTCTTCAATAGTTAAGAATATAAAGAGAAATGATTTTCTAAAAAGGGGATTTTAAAGTGTGGACAGTCAATATAATCAGAGCTGACTATGAGGGATGGTGGTTGTTCGATGATTGGCGCGATAATATCTATGAACAATTTCAATTTGAACAATATGAGGATATGCTTAAAAAATACAGAGAACTGATTTGTTTGTCTAAAATGAAGTTTGATAATTTCATAAAAGGTAAGTACAACATTTATGCATTCTACAATAATTGTGATATGGGGTTTTGTGAAGATTGCGATGAAGATATGCAAATATTTTATAGCTTTATCGTATTATATAATAACGAAGTATATTACGACCTCCCAATTATTGACTAATTATTTTTTACTATTTGTATTGCAATGATATGGGGAATGCACTATAATGGGTTTTAAGCAATAGTTTTATTCCATATTGCAAAGAATATTTAGCTCAAACACATATAGAACATACCGATAACATTGCTTTTGCGTAATCTGCAACTAAGGGTGGTATCGTAAGATTTATATTGAGTCATGAACAGTTATTAACCCACCTGCAGCATATACATAAGACTGTTGAAAAGTGATTAGAATGATATAGATATCAAGATTTACTTTTGTGGTTTTACAATACTCTAATTATCGTAAGTATTTTTTGTAATATGCGAATAAGCATATTGAATTTTAGTCTTGGAGGTTTCACAAATTATGAAACAAGGTACAGTTAAATGGTTCAACGCTGAAAAAGGATTCGGTTTTATCGAAGTTGAAGGAGAAAACGATGTATTCGTACACTTCTCAGCAATTAACCAAGAAGGTTACAAATCATTAGAAGAAGGTCAATCAGTAGAATTTGAAGTAGTTGAAGGCGACCGCGGTCCTCAAGCTGCAAACGTTGTTAAACTATAATTAATAGATGGCTTTTATTGATTATTAAACACTTTACACTTTGTAAAGTGTTTTTTTCTTTGTCTTTTTCCTTTTTTGGCTTTATCTCCAATATAAAACGGAAGGGAAAATTAAGATAATGATACATTGTTGTTTCTTAGAAAAGAGTGATTTTCTTCTGTTAATTTAGTAAATCTCGTATAATACAAAAAAACGAACTGATCTCATCTCAGTTCGTTTTTTACATTTATGATTTATTTTACTTTTGTATCATTAATAATTAATTGACGTAGTGATTGACGTTTGATAACTTCTCTTGCTTTACCATCTTTCACAAATAACACTGCAGGTTTCTGCATTTGGTTATAGTTAGATGACATAGAGTAGTGATATGCACCTGTTGATAATATCGCAAGGTAATCGCCACGATGAACAGATGAAGGTAATTTCACATCTCGCGCAATAATATCGCCAGACTCACATAATTTACCAGAGATAGTGACTGTATCGTCCGCTTCTTCATCACGATTAACTAATAAGGCATCATACTTCGCACCATATAATGCTGTACGGATGTGATCACTCATACCACCGTCAATAGATACATATTTGTTAATACCAGGAATTTCTTTAATTGTACCGACTTCATAAAGCGTTACACCAGCTTCTCCCACAATAGAACGTCCTGGTTCAATACCAATTGTTGGTAGTGGATAATCTGCTTCTTTCGCAATATCTTTTAAAGCATCTGTAATTTCTTTGATACCTGACTCGATAGGGAAGCTGACATCACCTTCAACATAACGGATTCCGAAGCCACCACCAATATTTAGTAAATCCACTTCTAAATTCAAATCTTTTAACCATTTAATCACAATTTTAGCTGTTTCAATCATTGCTTCTGTGCCTTCAATTTGAGAACCAATATGGAAATGGATACCTTTTAAGTTTAATTTATCGCTATTTTGAATTTTTTCAATCGCTTGATCTGCTAAACCATAGCGAATAGATAAACCAAATTTACTATCTTCTTGGCCCGTTTGAATAAATTCATGGGTATGTGCTTCTACACCAGGATTTACACGTAGTACAACATCAGCTGTTTCTGATGCATATCTATTAATTAATTCGATTTCATCTAAAGAATCAATCACGAAATAACCGATTTTACTTTCTAATGCATAACGAATTTCGTGTTTTGTTTTGTTATTACCATGGAAGTGGATGTTTGCTGGGTCGTAACCGGCTTCTAAAGCAGTATAAAGTTCACCTTCAGATACAACATCTAAGCTTAATCCTTCTTCTTGTACAAGCTTAACCATTTGTAGGCAAGTAAATGCTTTTGAAGCATATGAAATATTATAATCAAGGCCGCTAGCTTCAAATGCTTCTTTATATCTGCGCATTTGATTACGGATTTGGTCCTCATCATAAACAATCAGTGGGGTACAGAAGCTTTGAGCAATCATTTCTAAACTTGTGCCACCCATTGTTAATTTACCATTTTTATATTCTACAACCATTTTATCGAATCTCCTTTATCAAAGAATCATGGTTTAGCGCACTTAATTGTTCAGAGTTCGCGCCGACACCTTTAAACGTATATTCATCAATACGCATATCTTCATTATATAGTATCACTTCATCTTGTGCAGTAACGGTTTCATCAACCGCAACGAACATATGACTCATCATCAAAGCTTTGATAGGGTAACGTTTACCATTAATAAGGGCTTCGTGTTTTGCTCTGGTTCTTAAAATACCGTCACCGTAACCCATATCAACAACCGCAAGTTTTGTATGATCTTGTTCGACTTCATACGCAAAGCTATAGCCGCAATAGTCACCTTTATTTACATCTCTGACTTGAATCACATTACCTTTAACAGTAAGTGATTGACTGATAACGTCTTCTGATAAGCTGCTGTAAGGTCTTGAGCCATATAAAGCAATACCGACACGTGCATGCGTGTGATGCGGTAAAAGTTGTTGTTCTTCTCGATAAAATGAAGCACTGTTTTGTGCATGAATTAAATCAAAATGATACCCCTCAGAAAGTAATGCATCGACAACGTCAACCCACGCTTGTTTTTCAATACCATATTCAGGAACATCAAATTCATCTGCGTAACCAAAATGTGTCCATAAACCACTGATAATCATCTGATCTTCATTTTGGTTATTCGCATGATCTTCAAGTACTTCTTTAATTTCTTGTATGGTTTTAAGCCCAGAACGATGAAGTAAGTTCTCAAATTCTAAGTGAACATGGATACCTTGTAACTCTTCTTTATATTGATAGTAATAAGTTAAAGAGGGCAGGGTCATGTGAATATGATTATCTCTTACCGCATCAAAATCATAAACAGCGTTCATTAAAAAAATCGTCGCATTTGGCGCAATTTTTCTGACACGAATAGCTTCAGCAAGTGAAGTTGTGCTGAATGTATCAATGCCAGCTTCTAAAAAGGCTTCTACAGAAAATTCTAACCCATAGTTATAAGCATTGTTCTTCACAACGGCCATTAAATTTTGGTTATGACGTACTTTTTTCGCATTATCTATAAATTGTTGACGGTTTACCGACCAAATCGCTGTCATGAAGAAACCTCCTTGCCATATTGGAATAATAGATTTTCATAATAATCCGCAATACGGATTAATTGTGCTTCGTCGAAGTTAAGTTTCGGTGTATGCAAACCATGTACCCAGTCATTTGCTTCATTACGAATACCGACAAAAGCAAAGTAACTTGGCGCAATTTGGCTATAGAAACTGAAATCTTCACCGAATAAATAAGGTTTTTCTAATTCTACTACATTAAAGTCCGTATCTTTTAAAGCTTTAACGACACCATCATGTAAAGTAGGGTCATTAAAAGTAGGTGGGTAACCTTCTTCAAACTTCACTTCGCAATTAACACCAAATAATAATTGTATACTTTGCGCAATTTTAGACATTTGATCTTTTACTGCTTGTAGATCATTTGTGTCATACGTACGAATTGTACCTTCTAAGTAACCTTGACTAGGAACTGTGTTAATCGCTTCACCAGCATTAAAACGACCAATATGAACTATATTTCTTTGTAAACCATTCAAATGATATTGTTGAATTTGACTCACTTGGTTTAATACATGGATTAAACCTTCACCACATGAGCGTCCTTGTTCTTTATTCGCAACGTGGCTAGATTGTCCTTTTAAGAAGAAGCGATATTCTGTGGCACTCGCAGTAATTTCTTCATTCATAATTGTTACAGTGCCTTCATCATTAAACGGCATAACATGGATACCAAAAACCGCTTCGATTGGATGATGATCAAATGCACCAGCTTTGATCAAACGGTTAGCACCTGCGCCTGTTTCTTCAGCAGGTTGAAAAATAAACACTACATTTTGCGGTAATTCGCCTTTGTCAAATAAAGCTTTGCATCGTCTGACAAATAAGAGTAGGGCAGTTGTATGGCCATCATGTCCACACGCATGCATCACATTTGCTTTTGAACTTTTAAAGTCGATGTCATTTTCTTCATCAATCGGTAAAGCATCAATATCGGCTCTAAACGCAATTGTATGATTACCGTTACCTTTTAAGTGTGCAACGACACCTGTTTCTAAAGGACGTTCATAAGGTACGCCGATAGATTCTAAAAAAGCGATGATATGATTCGTTGTTTCGTATTCTTCCAAACTTAGTTCTGGGTTTTGATGTAAATGGCGACGATGTTGTGTTACAAATTCTAATTCAGTTTGTGTCATAATATCCTTCCTTTTGTCTTACTTAATAATATGTATAAAAGGCGTATGTGAGGCTCTGCAAAACGCACACGATACGCCTTTTTTGATTTATTTAATAGTTGTTAACGTCTGGTTTTTGATTAGTCATTTAATTTACGTAAAGCAGATACGATTTCACGTTTAGAATCTTCAACTTCAGAAGTTTGTTTGATTACTTTCGCTGGTGTACCTGCAACTACAGTACCGGCTGGAACGTCTTGTGTCACAATTGCACCTGCAGCAACAATTGCGCCTTTACCGACACGAACGCCTTCTAAGATAACTGCATTGGCACCGATTAATACATCATCTTCAATTACAACAGGGGATGCACTTGGTGGTTCGATAACACCTGCTAATACAGCACCTGCACCGACATGTACATTTTTACCTGTTGTTGCACGACCACCCAATGTCGCACCCATGTCGATCATTGTACCTTCGCCAACTACCGCACCGATGTTGATTGTTGCGCCCATCATCACAACTGCACCATCTTCGATAATCGCTTGTTCACGAATGAATGAACCTGGTTCAATACGCGCGTTTGTATGACGTAAATCTTTTAGTGGAATCGCAGAGTTGCGACGATCCATTTCAATTTCTACATCTTCAATGTAGTTTTGATATTCGTCATAGAATTTATCCCAGTCATCTGCTTCACAGAAAATCACTTTAGAATCTTCTCCGCCGAATACTTTAAATGATTCAGGGAATTCTACGTTTTTGAACGCTCCGTTAATATAAACTTTTAGTGGTGTTGATTTTTTCGCATCACTAATATATTGAATAATCTCCTCAGCTGTTAAATCTTTTGCCATGGTAAAAACCTCTCCTTTGTTTAATTAATTATTTAAATTATCAAATGTATAATACCCATTTGGTTTAGAAACCAATCGCTCAGCGGCTGTAATTGCACCGTTCGCAAAGATATCTTTTGATTGTGCACGATGTGTTAATTCAATCGTTTCATCGACACCAGCAAACAATACTTCATGTTCACCAACAATTGTACCGCCACGAACAGCACTAATTCCGATATCTTCAGGTTTTCTACGTTCAGTTGTTTGTGAGCGATCATAGACAGGATTTACTTCTTTAATATCTTTGATAACATCTAACAATTTAATCAATGTACCACTTGGTGCATCTACTTTTTTATTATGATGTGCTTCGATTAATTCGATATCGTAACCTTGTAAAAGTGGTACGGCAACTTCTAATAATTTTGTCATGACATGGATACCATAACTCATATTTGCACTAAAGAAGACTGGCATGTCTTTACTTAATGCTTGTAGTTTTTCTTGAATTTTTTCTTTTTCACCCGTTGTAGCTACAACAACTGGTAATTTGAAATCTTGGTCTAATAACGGTAATAATAATTCCGGATTAGAGAAATCAATCGCTACTTCAGCATCTTTTGCTTCACTGATTTGTGAATAAGTAGGGTAGGGATAGTCATTTTCAGGATCTGGAACGATAACACCTACAATTTCATGTCCTTGCTCTTCAGCCAAACGTGCCACACGTTTGTTCATTGCACCATATCCGATTAACAAAATTTTCATTAAAGTTCACCTGCTTTATATTTGGCATATGCTTCTTCAAGTTGTTTACGGTCTGATTCTTCTAAAGTCACTAACGGTAAACGTACTTCGTAGTTACCGAATCCTTCAACAGCAGTAAGTGCTTTGATTGGGATAGGGTTAACATCTACTGATAACGCATTTAACAAACGGTTAATTGGTTCGAAATCTTTATCAATTGATTCGCCACGTTTTGCTTTTTCATAAAGTGCTTGGAAATCACCAGGAATCGCGTTTGCGACAACTGAAATTACACCATGGCCGCCTTCAGCGTAATAACGTACAACATTGTCATCGTTACCGCTATATAATGAGAACTCAGATAAGTCTAAGCGTTCTTTTAACGCACGGTGATGTTCAAAATCATTAGTCGCATCTTTCAATGCTACAATATAAGGATTTTTCGCTAACTCAACCATTGTTTCTACATCAATTCTCATATTTGTTCTTGATGGTACATCATATAAAACAACAGGTAGTTCTACTGCATCTGCCACTGTAGTGAAGTGGGCGATTAAACCACGTTGGCTTGTTTTATTGTAGTAAGGTGTAATCAGCATAATTGCATCTGCACCTAATTCTTTAGCACGTAATGAAGCATCTAAAGATTTTTTAGTTGAGTTTGTACCTGTACCAGCAATAACAGTTGCTCTGCCATTCACTTGTTTAATAACTGCTTCTAATACTTTTTCTTTTTCATCTTCAGTTAAAGTAGGGTTCTCTGCAGTTGTACCATTTACAATAATCGCTTGGATATTATTGTCTAATAAATAATTAACATGTTTCTCTAATGCTTGATAATCGACTTCATTATTTGTGAATGGGGTCGTAAGAGCTACCCCAACTCCTTCAAATAAACGACTCATATTAAGAAACTCCTTTCATTGATAAAACTTGTTCTAAAATTTGGACTGTATTCAATGCTGCGCCTTTAAGTAAGTTATCTGATGTTACCCAAATATGGAATGTATTATCTAATGAATCGTCTTTACGGATACGACCGACAAAGACTTCATCTTTACCAGTAGAATAAACAGCCAATGGATATTCATTATTTTCTGGATTGTCTACTAAGACAACACGATCATCGTTTTCAAATAGTTCTTGAATTTCTTTTACTGTCGCTGGTTTATCTAAAGTAACGTCCATTTCAACACTGTGGCTGTCTTGTACAGGTACACGCACACAAGTTGCTGTTACTTTTAAGTCTGGTAAGTTTAAGATTTTACGTGTCTCATCAATCATTTTTTGTTCTTCTTTTGTATAACCATTTTCTAAGAAGACATCAATGTGAGGTAACACGTTGTTATAAATAGGATGAGGATAAGTTTTTGGTTCTTCTCCTTTTTCTCCATTTAATAAATCTTCACGGCCAGCGTAACCTGAACCTGATACTGCTTGATATGTTGTATAAGCAACACGTTTTAAACCATATTTATCTTGTAATGGTTTTAAAGGTACCACTGATTGGATTGTTGAACAGTTAGGGTTTGCGATGATACCTCTTGTAAATTTAGGTTCATTGACTTCTGGTACGACTAAATCGATATCATCATGCATTCTCCATTGACTTGAGTTGTCGATAACAATGGCTCCCGCTTCTTCAAAAATAGGTGAGAAGTGTTCACTTGTAGCGCCCCCAGCACTCATCAATACATAATCAAAATGTTCGCTTGCAGCGTCTTCTGTTAGTTCTTGAACTGTATATGTTTTACCTTGAAACTCGATTTCTTTTCCTGCTGATCTTGCTGAAGAAAATAATACAAGCTCATCAAATGGAATATTTTTACGATCGATTGTCTCTAACATTTTGCTTCCTACTAAACCTGTTGCACCTGCGATTGCTAATTTTGTCATATTCAATTCACTCCATATTATTATTTAAGAAAGTCGTTAATTCTTTCTTGAGTTTCTGATTCTTGCTGCTTTCCAACTTTTAAATATCAAATGTTTCATAAAGTTGTTTGACTGCACGTTCTCCGTTATCAGCATCGATAACATAAGAGATACTGATTTCAGATGTCGTTGTTTGATAGAACGGAATACCTGCATTAATTAAACTGATGAAAGCTTTCGATGCGACACCTGACATATCTCTCATACCTGATCCAATCAAGGAAATCTTTGCGTAGGCATCATTTAAATTATAATCTAAAGCTTGATAACTTTCTGACAATTTGTTAAAAATACCTTTGATTTGTGTCAAATCAGTATCTTTAATTGTAAATGAGAGCTGTAACCCTTCAAGGTTGACGATTTGAGAAATCATATCAACATTGACTTGTCCTTCTTCAAGTAAAGTAAATAAATCTGTTAAGAGCTTATTATCAGATAGGGGATAGCTGATAGTGACATGCATCATTTTGCTATCTAAAGCTACGCCCGTTACTGCTTTTTTCTCTAGTATTTCTGTTTGTGACATAATCCACGTTCCTTCCACATTTGATAACGTTCTTCCTAGATACAATGGAATGTTATAGTTATTTGCGAGTTCGACACTGCGTGTTTCTAAAACCCCAGCACCCAGTGCGCTCATTTCCATCATTTCTTCGTAAGAAACTACACTTAAACGTTTGGCATCTTTATAAATACGAGGGTCAGTCGCATAGACACCGTCAACGTCTGTATAAATTTCACATGGTGTTTGATTGGCTGCTGCTAATGCAACTGCTGTCGTATCCGAACCACCTCGGCCAAGCGTAGTCAATTCAAGTTCATCATTGATACCTTGGAACCCGGCTACAACAAGTACATCATGCGTTTCAAATGCTTTATCAAAAGTATCAGGGTTGATTTCTGCAATCCTGCTTTTGAGATGATGTCCAACTGTTTTAATTCCGGCTTGATATCCTGTCATGGCTCTTGCTTGAACGCCTATATCGTTTAGCACCATAGACAAGTAGGAAACAGTTTGCTGTTCACCAGTTGTTAATAAGAGGGCAAGCTCTTGTTGTTTTGGTTCGCTGGTCAGCGCAGCTACATTTTCCATTAATTGGTCAGTTGTTTTTCCCATTGCACTGACCACGACAATAAGTTGTTCGTCATTTTCAATTCTATTTTTCAGCATTTCAGCAATATTCCTAATTTTCGTAAAATCGCTGACAGACGAACCGCCGAATTTTAAAACACTTCTCTTCATTGCTTTACATATCCTCCTCGATAGTAGGGGAGAATCACATATATAAAAAGAGCAAGTCCGGAATGCGAACTTGCTCGTAAATTTATATACAAGTGATGCACTCCATTATTTGATAATAATGACAGACCCTTAGCTCTTAACCTGAAAGTCCAACAATCATAACTCTGCATTTATGATTATTTCGGCATCTCACCCTTTCCTTACCAACTGCAACAGACAGTAGGCGTGGCAAGTACTTATGATTGATGCGCCTCATCAAAAAACTATTCAATTAATTAGTATGTATCACATTATACATAGTTTCCATTGAGATGTAAACCAGAAATATATGATTTTTGGAAATTTACTGAAAAAAGCCTAAATTCCGAAAGTATTTACTAATTAAGTGTAATTTATACTTTGTTTTTTTCATCGTCTATTATCAATTTTTTAGCTATATACTCTATATAGACTGAACTGTAGGGATTAAACATAGAAAAAGAGGTTAGGATTTTTCACCTAACCTCTGCATAATTTCTAGCTTAATACACCAGTTTCTTTTAGGTACTCTTCGTAACTGATTTCTTTAGAAAGGGCACCTTGTGGGTTTAAGTCGATCACACGGTTTGCGATTGTGTTAATAAACTCAAAGTCATGTGATGTGAAGATGATTGAACCTTTGAATGATTTCAATCCATCGTTGACTGCAGTAATACTTTCTAAGTCTAAGTGGTTTGTTGGTTCATCCATTAAGAGAACATTCGCACTTGAAAGCATCATTTTACTTAACATGCAACGTACTTTCTCTCCACCTGAAAGGACACTTGCTTTCTTCTTCACTTCTTCACCGCTGAATAACATACGACCTAGGAAACCACGTAAGAATGTCTCAGTTTGTTCATCTTCAGGTGCATATTGTCTTAACCAGTCGACTAATGTCATATTCACACCATCGAAGAATTCTGAGTTATCTTTAGGGAAGTACGTACGTGAAGTTGTCACACCCCATTTAACTGTACCTTCATCTGGTTCCATTTCTCCAGCTAAAATTTTAAGTAATGTTGTTTTCGCAATTTCGCTATCTCCAACAAGTACAGCTTTATCGTTAGGGAACATTGTAAATGAAATGTTATCTAAGACTTTTTCACCGTCAATTGTTTTTGATACGTTTTCTACAAATAATAAGTCATTACCGATTTCACGTTCTGGTGAAAACTTCACGAAAGGATAACGACGAGATGATGGTTGAATATCATCTAACTCGATTTTTTCTAATTGTTTCTTACGGCTTGTTGCTTGTTTAGATTTAGAAGCGTTCGCAGAGAAACGTGCAATGAAGTCTTGTAATTCTTTAATTTTTTCTTCTTTTTTCTTGTTTTGTTCTTGCGCCATTTTTTGAGCAAGTTGACTTGATTGATACCAGAAGTCATAGTTTCCGACATACACTTTGATTTTACCGAAGTCTAAATCAGCAATATGTGTACATACGTTATTTAAGAAGTGACGGTCATGGGAAACTACAATAACTGTATTTTCAAAGTTGATTAAGAAATCTTCTAACCAGCTGATTGCAGGGATATCTAAACCGTTGGTAGGCTCATCAAGTAAAAGAACATCAGGTTCACCGAATAAACTTTGAGCTAATAATACTTTTACTTTTTGGTTGTTTTCTAATTCAGACATCTTTTTATCATGTAAATCAGCAGGGATGCCTAGACCTGATAATAATGTTGCTGCATCTGCTTCAGCATTCCAACCATTCATTTCTGCGAATTCGCCTTCTAATTCTGCAGCACGAATACCATCTTCATCACTGAAGTCTGGTTTCATATAGATTTCGTCTTTTTCTTTCATCACTTCATATAAACGCTCGTGACCTTGAATCACAACATCTAATACGCGCTCGTCTTCATAAGCAAAGTGATCCTGTTTTAAAATCGCAAGTCTTTCGTTTTTACCCATTGAAACATGACCTGTTTGTGAATCTAATTCACCAGAAAGTATTTTTAAGAAAGTAGATTTACCTGCACCGTTTGCGCCAATCAAACCATAGCAATTACCTTCTGAAAATTTGATATTTACATCTTCAAACAATTTACGATCGCCAAATCGCAAACTTACATCAGTAACTTGTAACATGAATTTCCTCCATTAATTGATATTTCTAACGCATGAATTATACCACACAAATACGTTTCTTTCGATATATGGCGGTTAAACAAACATAATTCATCTATATTATAGAAAGAATCAATAGAAGTTCTGTCTATAAAAATGTTAACCGTGTTATAATATGCCTAATACAGAAAGTGGAAGGAGTTATTATGGCTTTAAAAGATAACGATATTATCGGTACAATTGAATTTCTCAAAGTAGTCGGTTTGAATGGTTCAACATACCAATTAGCAGGCCCAAATGGCGAAGAAGTGAAACTCAATCAATCAGAAGTAAATGAAGAGGATGACCTGGAAATAGGTGAAGAATATAGTTTCTTTATTTACCCAAACCGTTCTGGCGAATTATTTGCGACTCAAAACATGCCAGACATCACAACAACCAAATATGACTATGTTAAAGTACAAAAAACAGATCGCGATGGTGCGAAAGTAGATGCAGGACTTCCTCGTGAAGTTTTAATCCCATGGGAAGATTTACCAAAAGTTAAATCATTATGGCCGCAAAACGGCGATGAAGTGCTTGCGACATTAAGAATCGATAGTGAGAGACAAATGTTTGCGCGTCTCGCTTCAGAAACGATCGTCAGTCAAATGTACACACCTGTACATGATGATTCACTTCAAAACAATATTATCGAAGCACGTGCCTATCGTGTATTAAAGATTGGAAGTTTCTTACTATCTAAAGATGGTTATAAAATCTTTGTACATGAAAGCGAAAGAAAATCAGAACCTAGACTAGGGGAAGCAGTCAATGTGAGAATTATTGGTCATAATGAAAAAGGCGAGTTGAATGGTTCATTCTTACCATTGGCTCATGAACGTCTTAATGATGATGGCCAAGTGATTTTTGATTTACTTGTAGAATATGATGGAGAACTGCCGTTTTGGGATAAATCAAGTCCAGAAGCAATCAAAGAAGTGTTCAATATGAGTAAAGGGTCATTCAAACGTGCAATCGGTCATTTATATAAGAAGAAAATCATTAACATTGAAACAGGCAAAATCAGCTTAACCAAAAAAGGGGAAGCGATTGCTGAATCAGAAAACCAATCTTAATAATATGAAAAACATTGAAACTAGGGTGCACTGCATCCTAGTTTTTTCTATTTTTTGTAATCTCACTGTAAAATAAGCACCTAAAAGAGCGATTTTTACATTCAAAATCAAAGCCACGCAATTTATTTCTCCTTTTTTCAAATTTTTTACAGAAATTTTCAATCTAATTTCCATTGAGCAATTATGAAGGGCATATTAACGAAATATTAAAACGTTGATGTGACGCGGTTTATTATGCATTTGTAAACTTTGTAAAGATTGTAAATTTAATCTGATTTCTCATTCACTGTATATTTACAATTCCTCTATTTGTAATTAACAATCCGTCTGTAATATAGGTGTTGAAAGTAATTACATACAGCTTGAGCAAACAAAAAAATCATAACGCTCAAATGTTTATTTTAGGAGGATTTCTTATCATGAAAAAATGGCAAGTTTTAGGAACTACAGTAATTGGTGCTTCATTATTATTAGGCGCATGTGGAAACAGCGGCGGCGGTAGCAGCGACAGCGGAGATAGCAAGGATAAAGAAGTCAAAGGCGAAGTTAAAGGTGACGGTTCTTCAACTGTAGGACCAATTATTGAAATTTTAAATGAGAAATTTGCTCAAAAATATCCGAACGTTACGGTTTCATCAGGCACTTCTGGTACAGGTGGCGGTTTTGAAAAATTCATCAATAACGAAACTGATTTCTCAAACGCTTCACGTCCAATCAAAGATGAAGAGAAAAAGAAATTAGAAGAAAAAGGCATCAAATACTCTGAATGGAAGATCGCTAAAGACGGTGTAACAATCGCAGTCAACAAAGACAACGATTTCGTTAAAGAGTTAACAGTTGATGAGTTGAAAAAAATCTACTCTGGTCAAGCTAAAACTTGGAAAGATGTTAACCCTAAATTCCCAGCTAAAGAAATCAAAGCATTCTCACCAGACCAATCACATGGTACTTACGATTTCTTCAGTGAAGAAGTTATGAACAAAGAAGATATCAAAGCTGAGAAAAACGCAGATACAAACGTTATCGTACAATCAGTTAAAAATAACAAAAACGGTGTAGGTTACTTTGGTTACAACTTCTACGAGCAAAACAAAGATTCATTAAAAGAAGTTAAAATCAAAGGTAAAGACGGTAAAGCAATCGAACCAACTAAGAAATCTATCCAAGATGGTTCTTACGCATTAAGCCGTGACTTATATGTATACACTAACGACAAAAAACTTAAAGACAATAAAGGTCTTAACACATTCATCAAATTTATCTTAGAAGATAAAGGTAAATCAGCAGAAAAAGCTGGCTATGTAGCATTACCTGAAAAAGACTACAAAGATCAACTTAAAAAACTAGAAGATTCAACTAAATAATCACAGCAGTACTCAAGTTAAACTTCCATTAGCAGTGAAACTTTCAACTTAAGTTTCGCATCTCATAAGCACTTGTCCACCCGAGCTGTGTCTCGGGTGTGCTTGTTTTAAGACTTATTCACACAATCAAATTGTTTAACACTTATTATTTTTCCAAGGGAAGGAAGAAGGGAATTATGAAATCTCAACACAACGTTAGAGAAATGATTGCTCATAACCAAAGAAACAAAAAAGGTGTCAGTGACAAACTTGTTCCTATTGTTTTAGCGATTATCGCAGTGATATCGATTCTTACAACAATTGGTATCTTATTTACTCTATTAACAGAAACTATTACATTCTTCACACGTGTATCTATCGTAGAATTCTTGTTTACAAGAGAGTGGAACCCATTCTCTAGCGACCCGAAATACGGTATTTGGGCATTAATATTTGGTACGTTGAAAGTTACTGTCATTGCGACACTCTTTGCGGTACCTATCGGATTAGGCGCAGCGATTTATTTGAGCGAATATGCATCAGACAGAATGCGTAAAATTATTAAACCTGTACTTGAAATTTTAGCAGGGATCCCAACAATTGTGTTTGGTTTCTTCGCATTAACATTCGTAACACCAATGTTACGTAGTATCTTCCCTGAATTAGGAAGCTTCAACTCAATTTCACCAGGTTTAGTTGTAGGGGTTATGATCATCCCATTAATCACAAGTTTAAGTGAAGATGCGATGGCATCAGTACCGAACAAAATTCGTGAAGGTGCATTAGGATTAGGCGCAACAAAATTTGAAGTTGCGACAAAAGTTGTTTTACCAGCAGCCATTTCAGGGATTGTCGCTTCAATTGTTTTAGCAATCTCAAGAGCCATCGGTGAAACAATGATTGTATCTTTAGCAGCAGGTAGTACACCAGATGCAACATTTAATTTAACTGGTTCAATTCAGACTATGACAGGTTATATCGTACAAGTTGCAACAGGTGATGCAACATTCGGATCTGATACATATTACAGTATTTACGCTGTAGGATTTACGCTTTTCCTTTTCACACTTGTAATGAATTTAATCTCTCAATGGATTGCAAAACGTTTCAGAGAGGAGTATTAAGATGGCGACTACAACAACTACAAACCAAAGTGGCAGCAGCAGAGCACTGGTTAACCAACAACAAGTTGAAAAGAAATTATCATCTCGTTTAACTAAAAACAAAGTGTTGAAGTGGGTATTCTTCGCTTGTACTTTAATCGGACTTATTGTGCTAGCAGCATTATTAATCGATACATTAATCAAAGGGGTTCCTTATTTAAAACCATCATTCTTTACGAACTTCTCATCTTCAATGCCTTCAATGGCAGGGATTAAAGGTGCATTAGTTGGTACATTATGGTTAATGATTACAATCATTCCTATCTCAATCATTTTAGGTGTAGGTACAGCGATTTATCTTGAAGAATATGCGAAAGATAATGCATTCACAAGTTTCGTTAAAATCAGTATTTCAAACTTAGCTGGTGTACCTTCAGTTGTATTCGGTTTATTAGGACTTACGATTTTCGTTCGTGGTATGGGAATTGAATCTTTATCACTAGGTAAATCAGTCATTGCAGCCGCTTTAACAATGTCATTACTGATTTTGCCAGTAATCATTGTATCAAGCCAAGAAGCAATTCGTGCTGTACCTAAATCAGTACGAGAAGCAAGTTATGGATTAGGCGGCAACAAATGGCAAACAATTTACAAAATTGTTTTACCAGCTGCATTACCTGGTATCTTAACAGGATTCATCTTATCGTTATCACGTGCATTAGGTGAAACAGCACCATTAATCTTAATCGGTATCCCAACAATCTTATTACGCTTACCAACTGGTATCTTCGATATGTTCCAAGCAATGCCGATTCAAATTTACAACTGGGCAAAAATGCCGCAAGAAGCATTCCAACATGTCGCATCAGCCGGCATCATCGTTTTACTTGTATTGTTACTAGCGATGAATGGTTTAGCGATATTCTTAAGAAATAATTTCAGTAAAAAATACTAATTGATAAATTGAAGCTCACGAATAATAATTGATCAAAGGAGTTTTGACAGAATGGAAAAAGTTCAAGACAGAAAACAAGGACAAGACAAGGCAAAGCTAAATGAAGAGTTACAAAGCCACGCGTCAGAACGTACAATTAAAGTAGAATCATACTCTAATGAATCGTCTAAAATTAAAACAGATACAAATAAAGAAATTGTTTACTCAACTCAAAATTTAGACTTATGGTACGGTGAAAACCACGCATTAAAAAATATTAACTTAGATATTTTAGAAAACAATGTCACAGCGATTATCGGACCTTCAGGTTGCGGTAAATCAACGTATATCAAAACATTAAACAGAATGGTAGAACTTGTACCAAGTGTTAAAACAGCAGGTAAAATTCTTTACCGCGGCAACGATATTTTCAGCAATAAACAATCTGTTGAAAAATTACGTACAAACGTAGGTATGGTGTTCCAACAACCGAACCCATTCCCGAAATCAATTTATGATAACATCACATATGGTCCAAAAATCCACGGCATCAAAGACAAGAAAGTCTTAGATGAAATCGTTGAAAAATCATTACGCGGCGCAGCAATCTGGGATGAATTAAAAGACAGATTAAACCAAAACGCATATGGTTTATCAGGTGGACAGCAACAGCGTGTATGTATCGCTAGATGTTTAGCAATCGAACCTGATGTAATCTTAATGGATGAACCTACATCAGCACTTGACCCGATTTCAACATTAAAAGTTGAAGAATTGGTTCAAGAATTAAAACAAAAATATTCTATCATCATGGTAACGCATAACATGCAACAGGCAGCACGTATTTCAGACAAAACAGCATTCTTCTTAAATGGTTACGTAAACGAGTACGATGATACTGATAAGCTCTTCTCTAATCCTTCTGACAAACAAACAGAAGACTACATTTCAGGACGTTTCGGTTAATGACTGTTATCCGTCAGCATTATGAAGAGCAACTAAAAGACTTAATCAAAGATTTACGTGCTTTGGGAATTAAAGTCTACTTCAGTATCGAAAAAGCGGTTCAATCTTTAAATAAAGAAGATCGAAATTTCGCTCGCCAAATCATTAAAGGTGATTTGGATATTAACCAATTAGAAGATGAAATCAATGAAAAAGTTGTGATGTTAATCACAAAACAACAACCGATTGCGACAGATTTACGTATGATGATTGCTGCATTAAAAATCGCATCAGAATTTGAACGAATCGGTGATAATGCCGCAAGCATTGCGAAAATCCGTAAACGTGTAAAAATCACTGATCATTACATTTTAACGCGTTTAAAAACAATGGGTGATTTAGGGTTGCTTATGCTGAAAGATTTAGATACAGCATTTAAAAATAAAGACGTAACTTTAATTCTTGAAATTATCGAACGAGATAAAGATATTGACGATTTATATAAAGACATCGTAAATACAACTTATTTAATCGATAATGATCCATTTGTGGCAGGGCAAGCCCATTTAGCCGCAAGACATTTAGAACGTATGGGAGACCATATCGCAAATATCGCTGAAAATATTTACTACTATATTACTGGCGAAGCTTACGAATCAATGGTCTAAAAATATAAAAACAGGGAGAACACTCAATGCGAGCGTTCTCCCTGTTTTATTTGTGTATTTCAACAATATATAAAGCTTGATATGAACTTTTCTTATGATTGTTGGTTAATTTCTTCTGTTAATTCTTCAAGTTCATCTACAAGACTGCTGATATAACTGATTGTCTCACGCAGTGGGGCATCTGTTGTAATATCAATACCTGCTGTTTTTGCTAAGTCTACAGGTGATAAACTGCCGCCAGCTTTCAAGGTATTCAACCAATCTTCTACTGCAGGTTGTCCTTCGTTTTTAATACGTTGTGACATCACTGTACCTATTGTTAAACCAGCAGAATACGTATATGAATAGAGTCCCATATAGTAGTGTGGTTGACGCATCCAAGTCAACTCTGCTCCTTCAGAAATTTCAACTGCATCACCAAAGAAGTCTTGATAAACTTTGCGTGTAATATCATTAAGTGTAGAGGCTGTTAATGTTTCATCTGCATCTACTAAGCGATAAACTTCTCTTTGATACGTTGCTTCTAATAAGTGCGTCACCATATTGTGATAGTATGTTCTTGAAATAATAGAACCGATTACCCAACGTTTAAATTTAGGGTCATTACTGCTTTCAAAGAGATAGTTCGACATTAACATTTCATTGGTAGTAGATGGTGCTTCTACAAAGTACATAGACGCTTCTGATTCTAAGAAGTTTTGATGACTTTGTGCAAGATTGAAATGACCTGCATGTCCTAATTCATGTGCTAATACAAAGGCTTCATTCATTTTACCAGTCCATGAGATAAAGACATAGCTATGAGAAGCATATGGACTTGCACAATAAGCACCTGTTTCTTTACCTTTATTTTGCGCAAAATCTATCCAACGATCATCATAAGCAGCTTGTACCATGTTCAAGTAGTCATCGCCTAAAATACCTAATGCATTATAGATATAGTTTTTAGAATCTTCAATTGAGATTTCTGGATCGTATGATGGATCAATAGAGACTTTCAAGTCTTCAAATTTCATATGATCAAAACCATGTACTTTTTGAAGTAATTTCGCATATCGTTGCATGACAGGTGCTAATTCACTCATAATGACATCAATTTGACGGTCATACATTTCTCTTGTCACTTCTTGTTCTTCCAACAAGTAGTCAATGACTGAATCATAGCCTCTTAAATCCGCTTCAATCTTCTCTTGTTGTACATGCGTATTATAAATCGCAGCTGTCGTATGTTGATATTTACGTAAAGCTTCACTGAAATGTTTAAAGCTTTTACGTCTGAATGTTGTATCAGGATTATCTTCATATTCATTTTCGAAAGTAGGGTAGTCTAATGGATATGTTTTACCTTCTACTTCAAATGGCTCAAAATGAATATCCAACATTTTAGTGATACCGTACATATCATAAGATGCACTGAATGTCGGTGATAAAGCTGCTAATGTTTTTTCCACCTCGAATGACAATTGGTGTGGTTTACGACGTTTCAATTGTTTTAAATAATGTGGATAAGGTGTATCAGCAATCAATTCGTCGATTTGCGCATCAGATAATGCGAGAATTTCTGACTCAACAAAAGCAAGTTGACTCGCAATTTTTCCGTATGATGTACTAAGTTTAGCACTCAATTTTTGACGGTTCGGATCAGTAGTATCTACACTGTGATACATTTCCGCGTAATTACCTAAACGATCAATTTGAACTAATAAATCTACAAATCGAGGTAATGCTGCTTTCACTTGTTCTACTGAATCTAAATGATTTTCAAACGTCTTATTGAACGCAAGTGTATCACTTAATACTTCTTCTAATGTTTGATAAAATGCTTCATCACTTTCAAATAAATCCGATAAGTCCCATTTCTCTTGCTTAGGAATATCTTTTCTTAATGGTAATCCTTGGCTCATATAGAATTCCTCCTGCAATCTTAATAATTGTTATGAGTAAATTATACATCAAGCGATTCACGAAAGCATCTAGCACAAGCTTTGATTTATTTCATGTTTTAATCACTTTACTGTACAATATGTATAAAGCAAACGATTAAATTCTCATAGAAATGAGAGGAGTAAGTATATGACGATTTCTGATATGCCGAATTATTTATGGATTACGATTGTAGCAGTATTAATCGTAACTGTCTTTTTCGGACTCGCTTTAAGTAAATGGGTAGCACCTGCAGTATTAACATTTGTAGTACTGGGCGTGCTTGCATTCTTCTTGCCAAACTTTTTTGATATCACATATCAGCCATTATTAGGGTATGCTGCGTTTATGGCAATTATCAGTTTAATTGAAAGTTTCTTAGTCTGGTATTTCACACGCGACTTCAGACGTCGCCGTTTAGAAAAACGTCTTCAAAAAGAGCTGCATGAACATGAAGGCAGACGTTCACGCATACATGGATTCCGCAGAAATAAATAAATATATTTAAAACAAACAAGGCTGTTTTCTAAGCAGTCTTGTTTTATTTTGTTTATACTATAGCGCCAACGCACTCTTCTTTTAAAATGAATATTTACGTATTATAATTAAACAATAATGCCTATAGATAGAAAGGAAGTGAACAGCATCTCAAAAGATGATGTTTAAACTTACATAACATAACTTTAACTGAGATGTCTTTCATGAAACGATTACTTACATCACTTGCTGCAGGTGCAGTCATACTTGCTGGATGCAGTAATAGCGGAGGTTCTTCATCAGCTGATGATCAATTAAAAGTCGAACTCCCTCTAAAAACGACAACACTTGCACCGTATGATACAGATGTTCCTGTTACAATTGGAGCGGCTGAAACATTATTTAAAACAACAACGAAAGGTGAAATTAAACCACACCTCGTTAAATCATACGACCAACCATCTGATGATACATTAACTTTCACCTTAAAAGACGGCATTAAATTCCAAAATGGACATGCCTTAACAGGACAAGCTGTCAAAGATAGCTTAGAGCAAGGTTTGAAAAAAAGCGACCTACTGAAAGCAACATTACCTATTGAATCTATTAAAGCTGAAGGCCAAAAAGTAACGGTTAAGACTAAAGGTGCGTATCCAGAGTTGATTTCCGAACTTGCGAGTCCTTTTACCGCTATTTATGATACGAAATCCAAAACAGATATCAAACAAACACCTGTCGGTACAGGCCCATATGCCATTAAAGATTTCAAACGAACACAACAAATCAAATTAAGTCAAAATAAAGATTATTGGCATGGTAAACCAGAATTAAAATCTATGAAAGTTACCTTTAATGAAGATGGCAGTTCAAGAACAGAACATGTACTCTCTGGTCGTACGGATGTCACTACTAATGTACCTGTAGATAAAATCAACAGCGTCAAAAAATCAGATAAAGCAAAACTAGAAAATACTTCAGGTTTCAGAACATCACTATTACTTTACAACCACACAAGTCCTAAAATGACTAAAAACGTGCGAGAAGCATTAGATGCTGTGATTAATCGCCAACAAATCAGTGATAAAGTCGCTGATCATTATGCAGCACCAGCCAATGGTCCGTTCAATACAAAACTAGATTTTATTAAAGATAAAGCCATTCCGAAACAAGATATCTCTAAAGCCAAAGCACTAATGGAAAAAGCAGGCTATTCAGAGAAACATCCATTAAAATTGAATGTTTCATCTTATTCAGGCAGACCTGAACTGACTAAAATCTTACAAGTCATTCAATCTGATGCGAAAAAAGCACATATTCAAATTAAAATTCAAAACGTAGATGATATTGAAGGCTTCTTGAAAAACAAAAAAGATTGGGATGCCTCTATGTATAGTTTCGGTACGATTCCTAGAGGAGATACAGGTTACTTCTTTAATATGGCATATAAAAAAGATGGTGCAGTGAATAAGGGCGCTTATCATAATCACAAAGTAGATCAATTGATTGAACAATTGAATCATACTGTAGATAAAAATGAGCGTCATCACTTAACAAATGAAATATTAGAAGTATCAAAGCAAGATATTCCAAATAGTTATATCCTTTATAATGACCAAATCAATGTGATGAACCAAAAAGTCGAAAATGTTCAAACGACACCAGAAGGTATTTACCTGATTGATGAAAAGGTAGATAAACGAAAATGATAATTAAACACTTACTCTCTAGAATAGGACAAATGATCTTAGTATTATTTGTCCTTTCTACTATTACATTTATATTGATGAAACTTTCGCCTGGTGATCCAGTCAATAAAATGCTGCATTTAGATGTTGCGAATGTATCTCATGACAAAATTGAACAAGCCAGAGCACAATTAGGATTAAATCAACCGATAATTGTACAGTGGTGGGAGTGGTTTACACATATCTTACGTTTGGACTTCGGCACGAGTATTCAAACACAAGAGCCAGTACTGAATGAACTATTATTCTTCACACCACCCACACTCACTATCGCATTTGGTACATTATTGATTACGTTGTTATTATCTTTAACACTTGGAACGTTAGCTGCTGTTTATTATCACACTTGGATTGATCGTACCATTCGTGTGTTAACTTCAGCTTTTGTTTCAATTCCTTCATTCTTTTTAGGAATGTTACTGATTTATTTCATAGCACAAAAATTAGAGCTATTACCAGCAGCTGGTATTGATACGCCTGCAGGTTATATTTTGCCTATTATCGCGTTAAGTATCGGTTTAAGTGCGTATCACATTCGCTTAATGCGTTCGACTTTAATTGATTTATATCGAAGCAGGGAAGTGAAAGCATCACGTGCACGTGGCATGTCAGAAAGTTATATTCTATTTAAAGACATCTTCAAACCTGCTTTGATACCCGTGATTTCTATTATCGGTATGTCTATTGGCGGTTTAATCGGAAGTACTGTTGTAATCGAGAATTTATTCGATATACCGGGTATCGGTTATTTCTTAGTTGAAAGCATTCGTTCGAGAGATTATCCTGTCGTTCAAGGCGCTGTATTAATGATAGGCGCCTTTGTGGTGATTGGAAATGCGATTGCGGATATCATTATCTTATTCTTAGACCCGACACAACGCTATAAACATTTGAAACCTAAATCTTTATGGTCACGTAGAAGAGAAGGGCGAGTGAAACAATGATGAAACTGACGAAACATAATATCATTTTTTATATTTTCGCTATCTATTTGCTTTTACTCATTCTTCTTCAATTTACAGTAACAAGTAACCAAGCATTAACGGTACATTTAAACGATGCATTACAAAATCCAAGCCTACAACACTGGCTTGGGACTGATGATTATGGCAGAAATTTATTTGCGCGACTCGTGATAGGTGCACGTTATACACTTGCGATTACACTGCTAACAATTGCTTTAATCGTAATAATAGGTGTACCGCTAGGTTTGATTGCGGGTTATCGCAAAGGTATCTTAGACACCATTATTATGAGAATCATTGATATTGGTTTAGGTATCCCTGACTTTGTCTTAATGATTGTATTTGCGAGTTTCTTTAAACCAAGTATTTGGAATTTAGTCATTGCCATTACAATCATTAACTGGATGACTTATACGAGAGTAACGCGTACGATTGTAAATACAGAGATGGACAAAAATTATATTAAACTAGCTCGTTATTTCCATGTGCCAGGCTATGTAATTATCTTTAAGCACTTATTACCGCAAGTGCTTCCTTCATTAATCGTCTTGATGATTGTAGATATTGGTAAAATCATCCTATATATTTCATCACTTTCATTCTTAGGGTTAGGCGCACAACCACCTTCACCAGAATGGGGTGCGATGTTAGCGGCTGGTAGAGATTTCTTTACTGAACATCCGATTATGTTATTAGCACCTGCAACATTGATTTCCATTACTATTTTGCTCTTTAATTTGGCAGGGGATGCATTGCGAGACCGTATCTCAGAAAGAAGGGATATTCATGACTAAAACCTTGATGCAATTGAATAATTTGAATATCACCGATCAACAGAAACGTCCCTTAATACAGCATTTAAACTTGTCTATTATAGAAGGTAAAGTGAATGTATTAATCGGTGAAAGTGGTTCAGGCAAAAGCTTAACCGCAAGTGCATTAATCGGTCAAACGCCTAGAGAATTAAAAGTATCTTATAATCAATTCTATTTTGAGAACCAACCCATTCAATCTATTAAACCATTATTAGGTAAACAAATTGGGTATATCTCACAAGATTATGCGCATAGTTTTAATAATCACACCCGTCTTGGCAAACAATTAAGTGCCATATATCGTACGCATTATGCTGTTTCTAAACAAGAAGCATTAGAACATATTGAACGCGCCTTGAATTGGGTGAATTTAGACAGCAATAATATCTTATCTAAATATCGTTTCATGTTATCAGGTGGACAGTTAGAACGATTGTATATTGCGAGTGTTTTAATGTTAGAACCTGATTTAATTATTGCGGATGAACCTGTCGCATCGTTAGATGTATTAAATGGCCAACGTATTATGAAGCTGATTAAGCACTTAGCTGAAGCTCACAATACAACTTTACTGTTAATCACACATAACTTAACACATGTGATTCAATATGCGGATGAAATTAATGTTATTAAAGATGGAACCATCATTGAAAGTGGACCTATATCGCAATTTAAAGAAGGTAATATTGCTGGATATACAAAGCACTTGTTAAATGCGAGAAGTCGCTTAATACGAAAGGAAGATACGCATGATTAAAATTAAACATCTCAGTTTTGCGTATGACAAAGCAGATATTCTTCATAACATTAACCTCAATATTCAAAAGGGCGAATTAGTAGGGATTATCGGTGAATCAGGCTCTGGTAAAACGACATTAATGAACTTGATTCTAGGTGAATTAACGCCTGTTCAAGGCACAATAGATATTAATTCGACTCGTATCTTGCCAATTTTTCAACAAGCGACACAGAGTTTCAATCCAAAGTTAACAATTAAAGCATCATTAATAGAACCTTTAAAATACTATGCGAATGCTGAACACTCATTTGACCAAGTTGTATCACCTTTAATGTCACAATTAGACTTAGATAGCCAACTCTTAACGCGTTATCCAGATCAAGTCAGTGGGGGGCAATTACAACGATTTAATGTATTAAGAACGGTTATGTTGCAGCCTGATGTTTTAATTTGCGATGAAATCACATCAAGTTTAGATGTTGTTGCTGAACAAAAATTAGTCGAAAAGCTTAAAGCCATCCATAATCAACAACAAACAACAATGATCATTATTTCTCATGATATAGCAATGTTAAATCAAATTGTTGAACGAATGATTGTCATTCAAAACGGTCAAATTGTAGATGATTTTAGAACTGAACAATTATTTGATGAATCACGGCATCCATATACTAAAGAACTTACAGCTGCTTATAACGAAAATTAAATTACTCATATAGTATCCAGGTACAAAAAGGTATCTGGATACTATTTATGTAATATCTTAGATTATGTAAACTAGAGACAGATCAGCTGATTCAACTAATGACCAAGCCTTAATCAAAGCTTTTACATACTTAAATCCATAACTTGCTATATGTACGAATTTACCTAAATTAAAATACATAAAAACAGCTTTTTTGGTTTAGAATTTGAGGAAGTTCAAACTAAAGCAAACAAAGACTCAAACACAAATTACAAATCATGACCAAGCAACATAAACATAACAACAAAAGTATCAATACATACACAATAGAGTATAGGTAAAACCACTTCTTCTGCTCAATACATAACTTCCTATAACATATATTATGTAAACTAAAAGAACAAAAAGAATAGTTACATACAGCTACCTCGCTTTTATGGTCATATTTACCATATATTCAGTTTTACTAACTTATATTATTTTCTGCATGCAGTCATTAACTAAACAATTCTCTAATTCATTTTAACTTGAACTGACTTATCTTAATTACCGTGGATCTTCATCTTAATTTATTCAAACTACAAATCTAAGTTCAAATCACATATCTCATTATTATAAATCAGTTTAGTCATTTCTAATTGCTATTATGTAACGCCATTGGTATTTGTCCATCATATCTAATTCTCATTGCAGCTCAGAGCGTCTCTCAGCATCTTATTTTATAATAAATACCTTATTTACGTTCACATTATCCATCTTTGACATTACTTAAATCAATCCAGTTTAAACATCGTTAATCATACCATTTTAATTATAACTACTTAGCGTCATCTGTATGATTATCCGTAATGTTAATTCTCGATGCAATACAGAAGCTCTCTCAGCATTCAAATTTTCCAATAACTGCATTTATAATGCTTAAACACCAATATCTAAACATACTCAGTCAATCCTTATATGCAATATTTTAAATACAATAACACTAACTAGTTTACATAACATAAATATATTTAATTCTATCTTTTACAGTCATTTAGCTTTCCAAACAACTAAACCTCTTAATTTTTAGCTATTTATCGCTAAATAACTGTATACATTAATCACTTGATGCTAAAATCGATGAACGTTTTAACACGCTGAATCAAAAAGTTGATAATAAATTTAATACATTAGATGGTAGAATTGTTAAACTTGATACAAAGTTTGACGGTTTCCAAAAAAGCTCAAATACTCAGTTCAAATGGTTAATGACAACTATGCTCAGCATGATTCTAATAGTTCTTGGTGTATTTGACTTACTTTATATAACGTTTTTTATATTTTGAGGCTTATTTTAAGTCACTTAATCCCCTGATTTATAACTCCTCTCTTTCTTTATGTTTTTGTGCACATACGAGAACTTTCTTACCTTTTTAAGCAAAGAATATCCTATTTAACTTCACTTTAAATACCATTTAATTATACAATTTACTTCTTTTGTTGATTATCATCTTATTTTAACTGTTTATGAATTTTTTAACATGTAATTTTTCGTTAAAGGGTATATACTAATGTATATATTTCATGAAAGAGGTGTTAAAATTGTCTACTAATCACATTAGATGGTCAAGTTTAATCATCGGTTTATTATTCGCATTGATTGGAATTTTAAGCGTGAGCTTCCCTGTCGAAAACTTAACAGTCATCACTTGGTTATTCGGGATTTTCTTCATATTTAATGGTATTGCTGAATTATTCTTCAGACGTTTAACAAAAGCTTTTGTAGGTATTGCTAGCGGCTGGTTAATGATACTTGGTATTCTTAATATTATTTTCGGTATTTTATTTATTGTTTTTACTAATGTAGGTCAAGTCGCAATTATTTATATGCTTGCATTTTGGTTTATCTTTTCATCTGCATTAGGTGTCTTTACTGTGACACCAGTAGAGCGTACAAATAAGGTATATCACTTTTTCTCATTACTTGTTAATATCATTGGTATTATCGCAGGTATCATTTTATTGTTCAATCCATTAATAGGTGCATTTTTAATCGCTTTCTTTGTTGGTTTCACTTTCCTATTAATCGGTTTGAACTATGTCTTTGACGCATTTGCGCACTAATTAAATCAAAAAACGTGCTTTCTTCAAAATTTGATGAGGAAAGCACGTTTTTTATTATGTTAAGTTACTTCTTAAAAGCATTTATTTTTTTACTTTTTGACGGATGTTATTCAACGTATTGAAAATCCAATATTTCACTTTTTGAATTGGTTTATAGAAATCTCCGATTAATTCTTCAATTTGTACATTGAAGCCGCGTTTGAAGCGGTACACACCGTAGTCTTCACTATCTTCAGTGAAATCACCTGATAAACCATAGAAATTATAACGATCATAACCATGTTCGAAGCAATAGTTAATCATGAACCAATGCATCATATAAGGTCCCATGTATTGATTATATTTCTCTGAAGAACCACCAGAGAAGTAGTTCACTTCATAGGCATTTGCGAAATAAACGCCTGCAGCTAAATCTAAAATTGAACCATCTGTTTGACGCAATTCGCTCGCTTTCAGCAATTCTTTTTGGTCATGTTCAATTTGTTTATCCAACTCTGAGATTTTCTTCAATTGTTTATCAGATTTATTTTCTTTCGACATCATTTGATCACGACGGCCTTCTTTATCATTTAATGACTCTTGTAGCGATGTGATGTACTCATCTAAATCAATATAAGCTAATGGGATTAATACTTTATCACCATAGTGCTCAATGAAGTTTTTGAAGTACTCATCTGTTTTTGAAACGAAACCAGCACGTTCTTCAGTTTCACGGTATAACTTGAAGAATTTATCTAGTTCGTCTTCACCTAAGAAACGAACTTTTACCCCATAATTAATTGACTTATTGATATTACGTTTACGTTGGCTATCAAATTGTTTTTTAAGAGAGGCTGGTGTTTCGTCTTTAAGATCTAAGACACCCATCCAACGCACTTGGCTTGAAGTGTCGTATTTTGTTGTGAAGCCGTGGTGATGGTAACCGTGTGATTTAAATAAGTTCACAAGTGCATCATTTTGTTCACGACTTGGGAATGGGTTTACGTCTTTATCATAAATTTGGTAAATCCAATATGGATCTAATTTCACATATAAGCAATTATGCTGACGTAAGTATTTCTCTAACTCACGTAAATAAAACTCTACAAGACCTAAATCGCTATAGTCCATCACCGGACCACGGTTTGAATAATAAACATAACTTCCCATTGTAGGAATTTTAGAGAATAAACTTGCTGCAATCACACGGTTGTCGATGTCTTTAATCCCTAATAATACAACTTCAAAACCGTCTGCTTCTCTTGTGCCGATATTTTCTTTCGTTTGAAAATAATGGCTTTCTAGCGATGGATTCTGCACAAAATTGTCATATTCTTTAACTGTCAACTCTGTAAATTTCATTTCTTTATTTCCCTTCTACCTTATGTTTATCTATCTTTGATTTTCTTAAGCGTTGTATAAAGTTTATACATCGGCTTATTAATCGGTGCAATAAAGTCTCCAACATATTCAATTACATCTGCGTTAAATCCTTTTTTGAACTTCACAACGCCTGCATCCTCAGCGTCTTCAGTAAAGTGTCCGCTGATACCATAGAAGTTATAACGATCGATGCCATGGTTAATCGCATAGTTGATCATTTCCCATTGCACTGCATAACTTCCCGCAAAGTGACGGTATTCATTTGCAGTACCACCTGCATAATAAACAACTTCAAATGGATTAATAATAAAGAATCCAGCTGAAATCGGTAGTTCATTACCATGTTTTTGTTGTAAGTCGCGTGCTTCAGCAACTTTTTGATGATGTGCTTCTAATTGTTGTTCAAGGTTTTCTTTTTTGCGTGCAGCTTTTTGGTTCTCAGGATTCTTATTCAAGTCTTTCTCAGCTTTATTGATTTCTTTTTCTAAATTCTTTTGTTCAGCGTTCAATTCATTAATATACTCTTCAAAATCAATGTAAGCCATCGGTACTAAGACACGATCTTTATAGTGTTTTAGTCTGTGATAATAGAAGTCGTCTTCACGATCATCAAAGTCTTTCGCTTCTGCAGTATCTTCCATAAATTTACGGAAAATATGCATTTCATCTTCACCTAAGAAGCGGACTTTAACACCATTACGTTTTACTTTTTTCGTATTACGTTTACGTAGACTATCCATACCTTTTAAAACATCTTGTGGTGTTTTATCTTTTAAATCTAATACAGAATGGAAACGAATTTGAATAATCGGATCAAAGCCAGTTGTAAAGCCTTGATGGATATAACCCAATTGTTCCATTTTATCAAATATCCAATCATGACCGGCATTTCCTGTAATCTCACCATCATGGTTACGGTATTGATATGGTAAATATGGGTCTACTCTTAAATATAATGCATTGTATTGTTTAACATATGCCTTTAATTCTCTAAAGAAGTAATGGACTAATTCTTTATTATCATAATCAATGACCGGCCCACGGTTTGAATAGAAATATTTAAAGAATTTCATTACTGGCACAGCTGTAAGTAAACATGCTGCAATGACATTGTCATCTTTGTCTTTCACCCCGACAAGATGTGTTTCTGTACCTTCTGCAACTTTCAACTCATAGTTGCCTACCATTTGTGTAAAATGGCTATACGGCATTTTATCTGTAAAATCTCCAAATTCAGCTGTAGTTAAATTGGTAAACTTCATAATTTCAATAACTCCTAATTCGTATTCTCTATCTTTTAATTTCTTATTGGTATCAATTTTCAATCTTCATTATTATACAATACCCAAAAGGAAAACTAAAATTGAAACCTTTCATTTCTGTTGTTTTATTATGTATGTTAAGCAAGAATTCAACTTCTTACAACTATTCTGGTTCGCCTTTAAGTAAGTACCTTGTGTAATAACCTTGCTTATCTATCATAACACGCACACGTGTCAAACCGTTATCAAAACCACTATATATAAAGCGAAAATCAGAGTCTGAGACAGACCCTGATTTAAAAAAACATTTTATGATTGTGCAGTTGTTTTATTTTCATCTAATGCTTTACGAATACTTTGTAAGTAACCTCTTGTTGTTGCTTCTTCGTCATTTGCGAAACGTTTGACGATTTCACTGCCAATGACTGCACCATCAGCGAAACGTGTCACTTCTGCGACTTGTTCTGGTGTTCTGATACCGAATCCTGCTACAACAGGTACATTTGCTTTTTCTTGAATGAATGCAATTTTTTGTTGTAATTCTGGGTGGAACGCTCCATTATCTCCAGTTGTCGCATTCATTGTTACAGTATAGATGAATCCTTCAGCATGTGCTGCGATGTGTTCAATACGTTCGTTTGAAGCGGTCATAGCAATTAATGAGATGATATTGACTTTGCGATCAGGGAAACGTGCTTTGAGTTGTTCTGCAAGTTCAAATGGTAAATCCGGAATAATTAAACCGTATACACCTGCTGCCTCACAGTCTTCTAGAAATGCTGCTTCTCCATAATGTAATATCACATTATAGTAAGTCATTAAGACATATTTAGACCCTTGTAATTCATCTTTATGTGCTTTAAGCTCATCTAAAATCACGCGTGCACTCATACCTTCTTTAATTGCCTTACTGCCTGCATCCATAATTGTTGGACCATCTGCGACAGGATCTGAAAATGGTAGGCCGATTTCAACAATATCTGCCCCTTCTTCTTGTAAGACTTTTAAATTATCAATGAATTTTTTGTTACCCATAATATAAGGAATAAATAGTTTACTCATGACCTTCACCTCGTTCTTGTGTATATTTACGAATTGTATCCATGTCTTTATCTCCTCGACCTGAAACAGTAACAACAATAATTTCATCTTTGCCCATTGTCGGTGCTAATTTTTCTACGTAACTTAAGGCATGTGCACTTTCAATTGCTGGAATAATGCCTTCTGCTTTCGTAAATCTGATTAAAGCTTCCATCGCTTCTTCATCTGATGCACTTGGGTATTCCGCACGACCAATATCATGGTAGTAACTATGCTCAGGTCCAATACCTGGATAATCTAGACCCGCTGAAATAGAGTGTGCTAAACCGATTTGACCGTTGTCATCTTGTAATAGATACATTTTCGTACCATGTAAGACACCAACAGAGCCTTTACCGATTGCTAAAGCATGTTTTTCTGTGTCTTCACCTTCACCTGCAGCTTCTACACCATACAATTTTACGTCTTTATCTTGTACAAAAGGATAGAACGTACCAATTGAGTTAGAACCGCCGCCTACACATGCAACTACTGCGTCAGGTAAACGACCTTCTTTTTCTAAAATTTGTGATTTAATTTCATTGCCGATGACACTTTGGAAATCACGAACCATTGTTGGGAACGGATCTGGTCCTAATGCTGAACCTAATAAATAGTGTGTATCGTCAACGTGGCTGACCCAATATTGTAACGCCTTGTTCACCGCATCCGATAATGTACCTTGACCATCTGTCACAGACACTACTTTGGCACCTAATAATTCCATTCTGAATACGTTCAATGCTTGACGTTGGATATCTTCTTCACCCATGAAAACCACAAGTTCCATATCAAAGAGTGCTGCTACGGTTGCACTGGCTACACCATGTTGGCCTGCACCTGTTTCAGCAACCAATTTACGTTTGCCCATACGTTTAGCTAGTAAGGCTTGACCTAAAGCATTATTAATTTTATGTGCGCCTGTATGGTTTAAGTCTTCGCGTTTTAAATAAATTTTTGCGCCACCTAACTCTTCTGTACAGGATTTCGCATAAGTTAAAGGTGTTTCACGTCCTACATAATCTTTTAAATAGTAATCTAATTCTTGTTGGAATTCGGGATCATTTTTAGCTTCATCATAAGCCTGTCTTAATTCTTGAATCGCTGGCATTAATGTTTCTGGGACATAGCGTCCGCCATAATTACCAAAGAATCCAAGTTCATCTACTTCAGTTTGAATGGGTTGTGTTGTTTCGTTCGTCATTTTTATCTCTCTCCTTAATATAATTTGAAATTTGTTTCATTGCTTGTGAATCTTTTCGACCTTCTACTTCAATGCCACTTGCGATGTCGAATCCTGTTGTTTGAATATCGAGTTGTTCGAATTGTTGAATCTTCTCTAAATCCATACCGCCTGCCACTAAATACGGAACATCTGAGAGTTGTTTCAGTAATTGCCAATCAAATGATTGACCAGTGCCGCCATAATGGATGGAAGGTGTATCGATAATAAATAAATCTACTTCGTTTCGATAAGTTTCAATGGCTTCAACTAGTTCAGAACTTGCTGGAAGTGCTTTGTATATTTGAATGCCAGGATATTGTGAGTTGCACCATCGTAATAGTGCAACATCTTCATGTCCGTGAAATTGAATCGTATCAATATTTGTTTCTTCTATAAGTTTTGCAACAATTTCATTTGTTGGATTAACGACCACTACTACTTTATGAATCTTTTCAGGTACAAGTTTTGTTAATTGTGCAATGTCTTCTATACTTTGATGACGTTTACTTTTGGGATAGTGGATAAAGCCTATCGCATCTATATCATTCTCTATGGCTCGTGTAACATCGTCTTCTGATTGAAACCCGCAATATTTTAAGAACATCTTACTGCTCCTTTTTTAACTGTAAGCTTGGTAAGAATTGAGATAAATCATCACACTTCATAAGTGATTCACCAACTAAGATGCCATCTATACCTGACCTTACAATTTTTTCGACGTCTTCTTGTGTATGAATGCCGCTTTCTGAAATATAGTAATAACCATCTTTTTTATTCTCTAGTATTTCATTAGTGTGTTCGACATTCGTCACAAAACGTGTTAAATCACGGTTGTTTACACCAATAATATCTGGCGCAAGTTGATAAGCTCTCGCTAATTCTTGCTTACTGTGTACTTCTACTAACACATCTAAATCTAAAGACTTCGCATATTGATAAAGTTCATGCATTTGTTGATCATCTAAAATATTGACGATGAGTAAAATGATGGATGCACCTGCACGATATGCCACATCAATTTGAATCGGTTCTATCATAAAGTCTTTACATAATACAGGTAATGTCGTTTCTTTTGTAAGTTTATTTAAGCGTTCATAACTGCCGCCGAAATAATATTCATCAGTCAGGATAGAAATTGCTTGTGCACCGTAGGCTTCATAATCTTTAACTTGTTGTGTCAAATCTCGATCAGGTAATTTCTTAACTGAAGGACTTTTAGATTTAATTTCTGCGATGACTGATAAATGACTGCGTTCTTTTAAACGTTCACTTAATTTCTTTTTATATTTAACATTGGTTACTGGAAGTGTACGTAATAAACGATCATAGTACCCTTCTTCTAATAACGATTTCTTATATTCAACAATGTCATCCAATATAGTCATACACTTGCCCTCCTGTTTTTTTATATTGAGCAAAAGCTTTACCTTTATCGATTAATTGTTGTGCTAATGTCACACCTTCTTGAATCGAATCTGCTTTTTCCGCGACATATAATGCGATACCAGCATTTAATACTACGACGTCACGTTTACTTGAATGATCTTTGCCGGTTAAAATATTTAAGGTAATTTCTAAGTTTTCTGCAGGTGTGCCGCCTTTTAATGTTTCATTACTTGCTGGTGTTAAGCCCACATCTTCAGCATTTAAATGATAAGACGTAATACCTGTTTCTTGGTTCACTTCATAAATAATGTTTTCTCCAGACAATGTCGCTTCGTCCATTCCGTTTGCGCCGTGTAACACGATGGCACGTTTTCGACCTAAGTCATAGAGTGTTTCAGCCATTGGTTTCACAAACTCTGGATTGTAAACCCCTACGACTTGATACTCTAATTTGTATGGATGAATCATAGGTCCTAAGATGTTAAAGATGGTTGGACCTTCTAACATTTTGCGAATCGGTTGGATATATTTCATTACCGGATACGTGTCTGTCGCATTTAAAAAGGCTAAACCTGTTTCTTGCATTCTTGTTTCAACATCAGCGACTTGCGAACTAGCGATTCCCATTTTATTGAGTAAGTCACTGCTGCCTGAAGCGGATGTGATACTGCGGTTGCCGTGTTTTAGTACGTTGACACCTGCTGCAGCGACGATGAAAGAAGCGGTTGTTGAAATATTGAAGCTATTTGATTTATCGCCACCTGTACCACATACACACATAGCACCAGGGTAAACCGGTTGTACAGGATACATCGTTTGAATCATTGCTGCTACTAAATAAGTGACTTCTGTTTGATTTAATGGGCGAGCAGTATAATCACGTAACAATTCTGCTTTTGTTTCATTATCAATATCCGGGTTTATTAACGTTTGGATAAATGTATTAATGTCTTGTTGCGTTAAGTTCGGTTGTGTTTGGATTTTTTGAATAAGTGTCATGGCTGCTAGCCCCTTTCTCAACGAGTTTAATAAAGTTATGAATAATCTCAGTTCCATGTTCAGTCGCAAAAGATTCTGGATGATACTGGATACCATAATGTGGTTTATCTTGATGTTCGAAAGATTGAATACAATCCGTTGTTTCTCCTGTAATAACTAATGATTCTGGGAATGTTTCTGGATCGCTGATGAGCGAATGGTAACGCATGATTTTAAATGCTTCAGGCAACCCTTCGTATAAGACTGTCGGTTTTAATTGGTGCATCGTATCAATCTTGCCATGTAAGACACTGACACCTTGGATAACATGTCCTTTGTAGTAACATGTCAAAGCCTGTGCACCTAAGCAGATACCTAAAATCGGCAAGTCTTCAAAATGTTTAATAATACGATTTAAGTCGTCTGTATCTTCAGGATGACCAGGTCCCGGTGAAATAATCACCGCATCTGGTTGTAAGTCAAAGACTGTCGGATCATCAGGGTATTTCACCACGACATCTGTGTAACCTGCTACGATATTCACTAAGTTATAAGTAAATGAGTCATAATTATCTACGATTAATATCATGGTGTAACCTCCAATAAGCTTTTCGCTTTAAGTTTCGTTTCTTCTAATTCTTTTTCAGGTATTGAATCATATACAACACCACATCCTGCCTCTACATCTACATACGTCTCATCAATTAACATCGTGCGAATCGCTAAAGCGAAATCTAAATCGTGATTGCAGTTGATATAACCGACACCACCGCTGTAAACGCCACGTTTATACGGATGTGCTTCATAGATACGTTCAATTGCTCTGAGTTTTGGTGCACCCGATACCGTGCCTGTTGGTAATAAGCTTGCGATAATGTCCATAGGTGACATTTTTTCATTTAGCTGCCCAGTTACGACACTAACGATATGCATCACGTGTTCATATTTTTCAATTTCCATTAAACGTTCAATTTTAGATGTGCCTGTCTTACTGACACGATGAATATCATTTCTTCCTAAATCTACTAACATACGATGTTCACTTAACTCTTTTTCATCACTTAACAATTGCTGTGCATTAGCTTCGTCTTCTTCAGGTGTTTGTCCCCTTTTGATTGTTCCGGCAATTGGATTAGTAACAACTTCATTACCTTTAACTTTGACGAAACTTTCAGGTGAACTTCCGACGATAATCGGTTCATCGATATTTAAGTAATACATATATGGACTTGGATTTTGACGTTTCAACTTACGATACAGTTGATAAGATAAGTCATGTAATTTATCGCCGAACTCATGTTTATAACGATAAATTCTTGAAGGAACAACTTGGAACATATCTCCCTCAGTAATTAACTGTTTAAATTTTGAAATATTTCGAATAAATTGATTATCCTGAATATTCGGAATAATATCTTTTTGACTTGGCACAAAAGAAGTATCCGGCTGATACAATTTAACATTTTGTAAAGCATCTATTTGTTGGTTTACTCTTTTTTCAATCGCTTCAGGCGGCTCATTCGAGAATAAGTTTGTAGATATCACATACAAGTATTCTTTATAATGATCAAATACATATACATTTTCAATCATGTATAAATGAACATCAGTTTGATTTGGTTTGTCAGCTACTTGTCTTTTCTTTAGTACTGGAAATTCATGTCTGACTAAATCAAAACTACATGAGCCGATAAATCCTGAAATAAATGGTAGATCTTTTAATAAGTCCTCTTCAATCTCTGCGTAATAGCTTTGAACATAATCTTTAAGTCTTTGATAAGG
Source organism: Staphylococcus sp. HMSC056G08 (assembly GCF_001812305.1). Lineage (NCBI taxonomy): Bacteria > Bacillati > Bacillota > Bacilli > Caryophanales > Staphylococcaceae > Staphylococcus > Staphylococcus sp. HMSC056G08. Next base: position 62,285 of record NZ_KV808528.1, on the reverse strand, counting down.
TTGTTTCGTTTCTGTGATTGTTTGTTCTGGTGTTTTTATTGTAAGTTCATCTTCAGTCAATATCACCTCACCGTATATATCAAAGGCAACGACTGAATAACGACCTTTAGTTTTATTTTGACTTGCACTTTCTAAAATAATTTTTCGCTCTGCTAATTGTGCTAATGCTTCAGGGGTAATATCAGCATTTAATCTCTTGTATACTACATCCATTATGTTAATTCTCCTCCCATAATAAAAAGCGTCCTTGTTTGTTGTAACAAGGACGCTTTTGGCGCGGTACCACCTTTATTAGCCATCAGTTTGATGACCCACTCATACTTGATTGAATTGTCAGCTTCCAACAAAACCCAATTCATTAGGCAGCGAGGTTAGTTTGCATCAACCACTAACTTTCTGAATTTACTCTAACTGCTTAACTACTTCATTTTATCTCTTCACTGTATTTCTCTTTTTCTTTTTAACTCAATATAAAAACACCACAATAACGCTCTTCCGATAAGGACGCGTTACCGTGGTGCCACCTTAGTTCAACATTTTCATGTTCTTATTCATTATTTAAATTGTTGATCTTGCACATTAAAAGCCCAATTCACATTATATGTCGTACTGATTTACATCAACCATCAGTTTTCTGTGTGCTACAAATCATATAAGCTACGTTTACTTCTAACGTCGTTTGCAATGTACTTTGAATAATACACGCTCTTTTTTGGGTTGTCAACACATAAATTCAAAAATTCTAACTATTTCGAATTAATCTTCAACCATTTCTGAATAAAGATAGACTTCAAGTAAACGTTGTGTCGCTTTGATTGAATCAAGATGCGTACGCTCTAACGCATGTGAAGATTCGATACCCGCACCAAATAAACCGTGTTTTATATCTGCTCCTGCGCGTAACGCAGCTGAAGCATCTGATGTATAGTAAGGATAAGTATCAACTTTGTATGGAATATTATTTTCTTTCGCCAATTGTGTAAGATGTTGGCGTAATTTTTTATGATATGGTCCTGATGCATCTTTAGCACAAATCGACACTGTATATTCGTCTGACGTTTGACCATCACCTAACGCACCCATATCAAATGCGATATATTCATTCACTTTACCTGGAATTGACGCATTCGCACCATAACCAATTTCTTCATTATTTGAAATAAAGAAGTGTGTCGTATAAGGCAATGTTTTATCATTGTTGCTATAGTCTTCTAAGAAATCCATAATCATCGCAACACTTGCCTTGTCATCTAAATGACGAGATTTAATAAAGTCATTCTCTGTAATGATTGTTCTAGGATCTAAACTTACAAAGTCCCCTACTTCAATACCTAATTGGCGTGTATCTTCTTCATTATGTGTTACCGCATCAATTCTGATTTCCATATGTTCTTTATCTCGTGGAATATTATGGTTGTCTTTATAAACATGAACTGAAGTTTCATGTAAACAAATCGTGCCTGTATAGTTTTTACCTGAATCTGTATGAATCGTACAGTATTCACCTTCAATTGCGTTGAACGCATAACCGCCAATTAACTCAATACCTAAGCGACCATCTTCTTTAATTTCTTTGACCATTGCGCCTAAAGTATCTACATGTGCAGTAATACAACGATGATCTACATCATTTTCACCTTTAACTGTAATCATCAATGCACCTTTATTTGTCACATAAGTCGGATACCCTAAATCCTCCGCAAAAGATTGCACATACTCTATAGCTTGATAAGCATCACCTGATGGGCTTGGAATTTCAGTTAATGTTTTAATAGTTTCAAAAATATTTTTTGACATAAAAGACCCCTCCTTACTCTTATTGTACCGATTAATTTTCCAAATAGAAATTGAAATAGATAAGTGAAAGACCTTGCACCATTTGAAAATATACACTATAATATCGCTATTCTGAAAATTTAGACAGAGGTGAGTCTTTTGACTAAAAATATTTTATTTGTTGGTTTAGGTTTAATCGGAGGCAGTTTAGCTACTAATTTCAAGTACTTTCATGATGATGTCAATATCATCGCCTATGATTCTAATCCAAGTCAACTTGATAAAGCCCTATCTATTGGTATTATTGATGAAAAAGTATTAGATTATGAAGCAGCAGTAGCAAAAGCAGACATTATCATTTATGCAACACCTGTCCAACAAACCGTTCAATATCTAAAGACTCTTACAAATTTGTCTACAAAACCTGGGTTGATCATTACAGATACTGGAAGCACTAAAGGGACAATTCAAGCCTTTGAAAAACAATTACTAGCAGAGAACATTCACTTGATCGGAGGACATCCAATGGCCGGCAGCCACAAATCAGGCATCTTAAACGCTAAAAAGAATTTATTCGAAAATGCTTACTACATGCTGGTGCATTCAGAAAAAGACAACGATGCAGCTTCAGAAGAAATTAAACAGTTACTCCAAGCCACACGTGCAAAAGTCATTGCTACATCACCTGAAGAACATGATTTTGTGACGAGTATTGTCAGTCATATTCCTCATATCGCTGCAGCATCTTTAGTCAATTTAAGTTTAAATCATGATCAAGATTCCCCGTTAATTAAACAGTTAGCAGCTGGTGGTTTCCGAGATATCACACGTATTGCCAGCAGCAGTCCTGAAATGTGGAGCGATATTATGCATGAGAATAAAACATATATCTTATCTGGTATCGAAGAATGGCAAACACAACTCGCCCTACTTGCTTCACAAATCAAAAATGACGATAACGAAGGTATTTATCAATTTTTCGAACAAGCACGTGAGTACCGTAATCAGTTACCAGCGAAAAAACCAGGTGCTGTGTCTAGTTCTTACGAATTATACGTCGACATCCCTGACGAACCTGGTATGATCAGCAAAGTAACATCTATACTAAGTTTACATAATATTTCTATAAGTAACATTAATATTGTGGAAGTCAGAGAAGATATCTATGGTGCATTACGCATCAGTTTCAAAACACCTGAAGATCGTGAACTTGGCATTAAAGCCTTAAATGAATTCGATACTTACAGTCTATAAATCATTAAAAGCTCCCTTCAAAGCATACATCAAGCTTTATAGGGAGCTTTCTTTACATTTTATGGCCTGCCATAAGACCTAAGCGTCCGTATTTCGTACCAGCATCTGTATAAGAGATGGCTTTTGAAACAATACCTTTACCATATTTTTCTTGTAGTTGATCAATTGCTTTCGCTAAAGCTTCACTTCGTTTTCTTTCATACTCATCTACAAACAGATTTAATTGTTGGATACCTTCAGGCACAAATTGTGTTAATGAAACACTGAGCGTGCGATAAAGCAGCTCTTTTTCGCATAATTGATTTGCCCACTTTTCTACGCCTTTCCAAATCTCTTTTTCCAAATTTGTCGGTTCGTCTAATGTGAACTGTTTATGCACGCCTCCACCATCTTTATAACCAAAAGAAAAATGAATAGTACGTGCACGCATTTTACGTAATCTAACGCGCATTGCTACATCTTCAATTAACTCTTGCATGACGACTTTCGCATCTTCATACGTATAGTCGTGCATTAATATCTGACTCTTACAAATCGATGGATTGGTAATTTTATGTTTCTCCCGTATTTTACTTTGATCAATCCCATGTGCATGCAGATGTAAATCAATCCCTTTAATTCCGAAATCTCGTTTTAAGTATTGATAAGGATAATGTGCTAAATCACCAATCGTAAATATCCCACGCTTATTCAATTTCTTTTCGGTACGTGTATTGATCCCCCAAAACTTATGCAACGGTTGGATATTCCATAACTTCTCTGGCACATTTTGATAGCGCCATTCCGCAATGCGATTATCATTATGTTTTGCTTCAATATCCATCGCAAGTTTACTCAGCAACATATTTGAACCGATACCGATTGTACAGTATATCTGTGTCTGTTCATAAATTTCTTTCATCAATTTGATACAAAATGAATGGACGGTACTACTGAAGCGATGATAACTGTCTGTCACATCCATAAAAAATTCATCAATACTATACTGATGCAAATCTTCAGGTGGTACATACTGCAAAGCAATTTTAGAAATCATAATCGAAACGTCCAGATACTTACGCATACTGGGATTAATAATATAAATATCATTGCGGTGCGGAATTTCAAACAATCTTGAACCTGTGGTTATACCGATGGCTTTTAATGGCGGTGTTGCTGCTAATACAACAGAACCTTGTCGTTTTGTATCAGCGACCACCGCAAGCTTTGTCTTTAAAGGATCTAAACCTTTTGAGATACACGATACACTCGCAAAGAAGCTTTTTTGGTCAATACATAAAATATCTCTATCCTCTAATAAATGGTAATCATACATTGTAACACCCCCGCTTCTGATACTTTTAGTATATACGAACATTTGTTCTTATTCAATACTAAAGAGAACAAATGTTCTCCTTTAAAAATTATTATATTCCTAATCTCTTCGATACATTAGTGGTATAATAAACTTACATCAAACAAGGGAGGCGTTCTCATGCCATTAGTAAACATTAAATTAATCGAAGGTCGTACAGACGAACAATTAAAAGCATTAGTGAAAGAAGTAACAGATGCTGTAGAAAAAACTACAAATGCTGATCGCAACGCTATCAGTGTAGTATTAGAAGAAATGAAACCAACACATTACGGTGTCGGCGGCGTTAGAAAATCAGACCAATAATAAAAAAGGTGAGCAGCAGTTAATCATTAACACTAACCGCTTCTCACCTTTCTTATTTTACCTCTCTATCTCCTCTTTCACCTTTACCTCTCATCTATTTCTATCCTCTTTACTACTTACCTCTCCTTCACCTTAACTTCCTTCGTTTCACATCTCTATCCACTTTACATACACATACAGACCACCCACACCGCTTTAAACGTAAAAAACAGCCGACATCTATATGCCGACTGCTTTCTACTCAATCCATATATTCCATCAATATGAACCAAAGTACTGCGCTGTTAATTTTGTCCTTCTTTTTTCTTGTTGCTGTTATCATTGCTGTTGTCATTTAAAAATTCTTCAATTGCCTTTTTATTCGCAGGCTTATCTACTTCTAACGCACTGCCGCTTTCAGGTGTTTGAATATCTTGATAAGTTCCTTTCATTGGAACCGTTAATGTCTTCACGTCTTTATCACCGCGGATACCGAAGTTCATACCTGTTTGAATTAACGCAGAGTCTGGAATATCTGTATTCAGATAACCACGTAAAATACCTGCGACTTTAGGTAATTTAAAAATCGCACCTGGTTTTGTCATTTCTTGTTTTAACGCTTGAATCACTTGTTGTTGTCGTCTGACACGACCAAAGTCACCTTCAGGGTCATGACGAAAACGTGCATAACCTAATAACTCTTTACCATTTAAATTATGATGCCCTTTTTTCAGTGAGACACCAATTAATTCTGACATATCTTTCTCTACATCAATCGGAACACCATCAGGAGCTAACTCATCGACCATTTTCTCGAAACCTTCGAAATCCACGACCGCATAGTATTCAGGGTTGATACCATAGTTTTCAACCAAAGCTTTTCTTAAAAGCTCAGCACCGCCTAATGAATAGGCTGCATTAATTTTATAGTCTCTATATCCTGGAATTTTTGCGTATGTATCACGCATCACAGAGACCACTTTCATTTTTTTATGAATATAGTCATATTGTGCTACCATGATAGAGTCTGTTCTAGATTTACCGCCATCTGATTTGTCTGCCCCTAAGAGTAAAATAGAAATCTTACCGTCGTTTTTAACAGGACCGTTAAACTTCTCTACTTTCATATTTGAATTATGTTTTTTCGCATAATTAATACCGCTTCTATACCCAGACACCGCATATACAACCATAATAATAAATACAATTAAGATACCTAAAATCACAAACGGAAGTTTGCGCATGCGTTTCTTGGTGCGTTTCGGAAGCGGTTGTTCGCCACTGCTTCGTTTATAATTGTCATTATTCGTTTCATTTGTCATTTTAACCAACCTTATACTTCAAAATTAACAGCCTATGTAATATAATTAATACATACTAAAGTTATATAATTTTCTTTTAAAAATCAAGTATTTTCTAAGCAAATGGTACTAAGGTCCCATAAAAAGAAAGGATAGATTGAATGAATATCAATACAGCTTATTTTGCCGGGGGATGCTTTTGGTGCATGACTAAACCTTTCGATACCTTTGATGGTGTTGAAAAAGTTACATCCGGCTACATGGGAGGCACTGTTGATCATCCCACGTATGAACAAGTTAAAACAGGTCAAACCGGTCATTTAGAAACCGTTAAAATAGAGTACGACGTTGCCTTAATTTCATACAATAAATTACTTGAGATTTTCTTTTCAGTCATCGATCCTACCGACGCTGAAGGTCAATATCAAGATCGAGGCTCACAGTACCGTACAGCTATATTCTATACTAATGAAGACCAACAAGAAACCGCTGAACAATATATCGAGTCATTAAAATCAACTATCAACAAAGATAAAGCTGTTGCGACGAAGGTTTTACCTGTTGCGACATTCTATGAAGCAGAAACATATCATCAAGATTTCTATAAAAAGAATCCAGAACGTTATCAAGAAGAACAAGCACAACGTGAAGCCATCAAACAACAACGAAAAGACTCATAAGCTGATTCTCATATAAAAATGCGCAAGCTCATCATAATGATTGATGACAGACTTGCGCATTTTTTCTATGCTTTATTTTGTTTTAGAATTGATTCTGCTGTTTGGTCTGCATTTGACCAACGCGATGCATACATCATATCCGTCCAGTTTTGGAATAATTGTTGCGCATAAGAAATCCAATGGGCTGGCAACAAGTCTAGAGAATCTCCTCTGAAGTAGTTTTTAGGTTTAACTGCGGTTTCTTTAGACTTATCACTATCACGTTTAAATTCATTTAACAACGTATCATTCTCATATTCAAAATGACCGCCGATAAATAAATCTGTTTGATTGCGATTAGAGATAAAGTCTATACCCGTATACGGACTATACGTAATCACATTTAAGTCTTCTTCTTCCATGACTTCTCCTGGATCCATATAAGAACCTCTAGATTGCGGAATAATGTATTCTGGTATTTCAGATAACGCAGGATGTGCTTGTAAAATATGATAGCGATAAATTCCAGTGAGTTTCTTTTTAAACATTCGCTTATGAATACCGTAGCGATAATTCAAAGCAAATTGCGCACCCCAGCAAATAAACAAACGTTGTTTCACATGTGTATTCGACCAATCAAAAATCTTTCTTAATTCTTCGATGTAATAGACTTCAGAGAAATCAAGATGTTCTACAGGAGCCCCTGTCATAATCATGCCATCGTAATGGCGATGTTTGACAGCTTCAAACGTTTTATAATACTGTTCTGCATGATTATAAGAAGCAGACTGCGATTTGTGAGTAACCGGATAGATGAAGTCAACATTAATTGCGTGGCTCGTCAAACCAAGCAGTCTCAGCAACTGTCTTTCAGCATCTTGTTTCACCGGCATCAAATTAACAATCAATAAATTCAAACCTTCAGGTATACGCTTCTCTTTAAATTCGATTTGCTCTGTTTTTAGTACAGGCAGAATCGGAACGCTATCAATAAACAACATCTTAAATCGAGTCTAATCCTTTTTCTAAGTCAGCGATAATATCATCAATATGTTCAAGACCGATAGACACACGGATTGTTTCAGGTGTAATACCTGCTTTCAATTGATCTTCTTCATTTAATTGTGCGTGTGTTGTAGAAGCCGGATGAATCACTAATGATTTCGCATCGCCGACGTTCGCAAGTAAAGAGAAGAGTTCTAAAGATTCGATAAATTTAATGCCTGCGTCATAACCGCCTTTGACACCGAAAGTGAAAATAGAGCTTGCACCTTTAGGTAAATATTTTTCTTTTAAATCATAGTATTCGCTTGATGGTAAGCCTGCATATTTAACCCATTCAACTTTGTCATGGTTTTCTAAGAATTTCGCAACTTTTTCTGCGTTTTCAACATGACGTTCAACACGTAATGATAATGTTTCTAAACCTTGTAGTAATAAGAAAGCATTAAATGGAGAAAGTGCTGCACCTGTATCACGTAATAATGTTGTTCTGACTTTGAATGCTAAAGCAGCTGGTCCGAACGCTTCAGTGAACACTAAATCATGATAAGATGGATCAGGTTCTGTTAAGCTTGGGAATTTATCGTTTTGTGTCCAATCGAAGTTACCGCCATCAACGACAACACCACCCATTGAAGTACCATGACCACCAATAAATTTAGTCGCTGAATGTACCACAATGTTCGCACCGTATTTGATTGGTTGGATTAAGTATGGAGAAGCAAATGTATTATCAACAATTAATGGAATACCCGCTTCATGTGCAATTTCTGCTAATTTTTCGATATCTTCAACATTACCTTCAGGGTTACCGATTGTTTCAATATAAAGTGCTTTTGTATTCTCTTTAATCGCATTTTTAACTTCATCACAGTTTTTACTGTCTACGATTGAAACATCAATACCGAATTTAGGTAACGTATGTGCAAATAATGTATGTGTACCACCGTATAACGTAGAGCTTGCGACAATGTGATCACCTGCATCTGCAACAGTTTGAATCGCATATGTGATTGCAGCCATACCTGAAGCTACCGCAACCCCAGCGACACCGCCTTCAAGTTCTGCTACACGTGTTTCAAACACTGCTACTGTCGGGTTTGTTAAACGTGAGTAAATATTACCTAATTCTTTTAAGCCGAATAAGTTCGCCGCATGTTGTGTATCATCAAATGTGAAAGATGTTGTTTGATAAATCGGTACTGCTCTCGAATGCGATGCTTCATCTACCTCTTGTCCTGCGTGTAATTGTAACGTTTCGAATTTAAAATCATTTGTCATGTTCATTTCCTCCTTAAATGTAAAAAACGAGCCTACCTGAAAAAGATAGACTCGCTACGGGCTTATCTTTCAGGTCTTCACCTGCTGGAATTAGCACCTAACTTAAATAGGTTGCCTGGTATCGTAGGGCCAGTCCCTCCACCATTCTTGATAAGTTTTTTTATTAATTTATTCAGAGTATAGACTGAAATTCAGACAATGTCAATAGACTTTTCTTAGTTTTCTGAATTTTGGATTAAAATAAAATATTTGGATAACAAAATTTACATACGTTTAATCGTAAACCATTAAAAAAAGACCGAGACCTTTTTTGGCCTCGATCTTTATATGCACCTTGCAGTATGAAACCGTTCAACTAGTGTTTAGAGCGAATCACTAACAATACTTTAATCATACTTTGCCATAAGGAACTGTGTCTTGAGTAAACTAAATATCGTGGTTCCCACTCTGGTTTGAATTTGTCTTTATAACGTCTTAAACCGCTGAAGCGATATAACGTATTAAAGTTATCAAAGATTTTACCTGCGACACGTTCATTCCAATATGAGTATTCATTTTGACCGACATTGGATAAGGTCGCCATACCCATGTTAAATGCTTTGTAGCCTTTTTCTTGGCTCCATAACAACATATGCAGATAGAGCGCATCCATCAACGGTAAATCTACATCTGGCAACCAACGAATTAAATCTACTGAAATGGAATCATTGTAATACGTCGGCATTAAACTGCAGAATGCGATGACACGGCCATTTTCTTCTTTTAGAATTCCAATCGGTGCTTTTGATAAATAATCATGTGTGAAACGGCCGACTGAGAAATGCATTTCATTTTTGCCGTCTAACCATTGATCACTAATATCTTCCAACTCCTTAAGGAATTCATCTGTATATGGCGGTTCTATAATCTCAAATTGAACATTTTGGTCTTCTAGTTTATTTAACGTTGCTCTGAATCCTCTGCGTTTTTTACCAGAAGTTGTAAATGTTGTTAAATCAATGACCGCTTCTTCACCCAATTTAAAGAACTGGTTACCAAAATCATGATATAGCGGCATATGACGATTTGTCGCTTGATAGAAAATCACTTCATAACCCAAATCTCTAGCATAATGGTACAACGATTCAAACAAATCATTAAATCGTTTAGGGTTACCAATCGGATCACCTAATACCACAATACAATTAAGTTTAAAGCGATACATCACAAACGCTTCTTTTGATTCATCCATATACACTGTTTTATCTCCACTATGAAGCAAATGGCTTAAATAGTTGCCGCCGAATTTTTCGATAATCGCTTCACACTGTTCGATATCATTGGCTGGATAATCTTTACGATACGCATTTTCAAATAACCAGACAATAAACGTCACGATAATAATAACCACAAGAATGGTCAACCATAAGTAATAACGTAACATTGAGTTATCTACTTCAATACGGTAAGCATCTACCGCATCTAATACAAAGACAATCATATAGTGATTCAGTGTCAACATAACAACACTAATAATCAGCATTGAAACTATATGGCGTAAACGAATCGGACGTTTTAGGACTTGTGCTTTCATAAAGGCATAAATCAATAAACCAAATACCACAAGCAACCACGTAATTAATAAAAATGAGGTATTCGTATACACTGTAATCACAAAGATCAACACGATAGAAACCATCGCAAATAATATGGCTCTGCGGCTTTGTTTAAAGATACCGCGAACATTCAACATCAGAATTAAACAAGCACTCGTATGAATCGTCACCACAATATAATAAAACATATGGTTCGGATCATATAAGCCTTCATAAATAATACTGACGTTATTTAAGATAAAGACTAAACTCGTAAACATGACCAGTACCGCTAAAGAAAGCGATGGAATTTTAGAAGTGATGGATTTTTGATATGAAAATAAAAATGAAGTCACTTCTTTTGCTGGTGTATAGTACTTCGATTGTTCAATATAACGTTTAGCTGAAGTACCAAATTCAAACATTGATAAGATTAACGCAATAATCACTGGAATGATATAATACGCAAAACGATATAACATCAACGCTAAGACAATTTTTTCTTCTGGTAAATTCAAGTGCTTCAAGCCGACTAAAATCACGACATCAAATGCCCCGAAACCACCAGGAATAAAACTGATTAACCCGGCAATCGCCGCAATAATAAAGATACCGACAAATGATGTGAATGACACATCTAAGTTGACAATTCGTAATGCAAAATAGAGTACAAAACTTGCGGCTAACCATTCCACACCTGACACTAGTGTTAAATAGACACCTGTAAAACGACGAGACGGTTCTACTGGTTTTTTAATTGTTATAAAGATAAATACAGGCAAGAAACATGCGACCACATAGAGTAAAACATGTACTACTGGATAATCATTCAGTAAATGTTTCGCATTAAAGACATGGGTCACGACTAGAATCGACAGCATGCTTAAACCAGTCAACATCGATAATAAAACCAATGAAATATAATGCAATAACGTTTTCGTATCTTTCACGTAAGGTTTATAGACTGATAGACGTGCACCTGCACCTATAAAGCCTCCAAATCCGATAATAGAATTCAACGCATTGATAATATAGCTGACACGTAATACTTTAAATAAAGACATTTTCAATTTTAAAGTCCGTACCATCGTCACATCATACAGGCTTAATAATAATATAGATAAGCCACCAGCAACTAACAGACTCGTTAATTCAACACGATTCAATTTTTCAAACAGTACAAATAATTTTTTAAAGTTCATGGTTGAGAGTTCTTTGTATAAAGTCGTCACAACTAAGATAAAAAGAACAGTCGCAAACACAATTTTCGCACCGGTGATTAATCGACCTTTTAATTGTTTTGACATTGTTTCCCTCAATTCCTCACACCATTTCAAGCAATTCATGAAATGATTTATAATATACCAAAATGTTACCACATAACTATATGTCAAAGCACCAAAAAAATAAGACATGACACCTAACAAAAGTGTCATGCCTTATACGTTACTTTACTTCAATTGATTATTCGGATTATCTGCCCACTCATCATCAGCAACTTCATAAGGTCCTGAATCTTGACCATAATAACGGTTATAACGACGTTTATACATACCGAATAAGTGTGTGACTAACACTTTAATGACCGCATAACCAGGAATTGCGAGAATGACACCCACAATACCAAGTAAATTACCTGCACATAATAATACAAAGATAATTGTCAAAGGATGAATCTTTAATGTTTTACCCATAACGTTAGGTGAAATAAAGTGACCTTCAATAAATTGAACTGCTGTCCACACAACAATTAATTTTACTAACATAATCGGTGATGTAATCAACGCCATAATAATAGCTGGAGAAATTGCGATGGTTGGTCCTAAATAAGGAACCACACTCGTGACTGCCGCAATACTCGCTAAAACTAAGCTGTAATCTAAACCGATAATCGAATAACCGATAAAGAGTAAGATACCGATACAAAATGATACAATGATTTGACCTTGGATATATGAACCTACTTGTAAGCTCATGCTTTCAATTACTTCATGCACATCTTGACGATATTTCGGTGGCATCACTTTTGTTAAACCTGCTTTGAAGCGATGACCATCTTTTAAGAAGAAGAAGAGTACGAATGGTGTTGTGACGATAACCACACCAATATTCACAACCGCTTCAGCGATTGACATAATCTTCGTTCCGAAACCATCAAAGAAATCTGAAACCATTGTCGGTACTTTCTTCGCTATTTTATCAAGCTGATCTTGAATTTGCGTATAGAAATCAGACATACCCGCAAAATGCGACCAGCTAGTTACTTGATCAACCATTTCATTAAATTTATCTACATAACGTGGGAAGTTATGCGCGAACGTTTTGATTTGGTCGCTAATGACTGGAATTAGTAAATTAACTACTAACGCAATCACCGCTGCAGCGAAACAAAACAGAATAATAATCCCCCATAGTCTTGGGATATTATAACGTTCCATAAATTGAATAACTGGATTTAACAAGTAGAATAAGATCAAACCTAAAATAACCGGCGCTGCAATCGTATTGAATATGATCACAAACGGGTGGAATATGTACGATACTTTATCAAATATAAATATTGTTAATCCAATCATAATCAACATCAGAAGACCGAACATCAAGTTCTTACCTCCGATAAATCTCATAAACCGTGTTTCACTCAGCGAAAAACGCTTCGGTTTATCATTATTTTCCATGTACTTCACCATTCCTTGCTATTGATTAATCATATTTTATCGCTATTTTATAAAAAAAGAAACTTTTTATTTATCATTCCCTTCAACGCTACTCTTTACCCCTAACCCTAAAAATAAAAACTGATGCCTAAAAGAATTTAGACACCAGTTTGTGTTTGTTTACTATGGTTTGACTATAGCGATTTTATCCCCATGAGTCACTTCACCTTCATGAACCAACTCTATTTCTGGTTGTTCTTGATTTGTGACGATAATCGGTGTGATAGTACTATCCGCATGTTTCTCAATATAATCTAAATCTACTTTCATCAACGGTTGGCCTAGTACAATTTTATCCCCTGCTTCAACTAAAATATCAAAGCCTTGGCCTTCCAATTTAACGGTTTCTAAGCCGAAATGAATTAATAATTCTACGCCGTCTTTAGATTCTAAACCCAGTGCATGTTTGGTTGGGAAGATCATCTTCACTGTACCATCAAATGGTGCGTAGACTTCACCTTTAGATGGTTGAATCGCAAAACCATCTCCCATCATTTTGCCAGAGAAGACTTGGTCAGGTACCTCTGAAAGTGGAACGACTTTACCTGTAATCGGCGCATAAATTACTGCACCGCCCTCAGCTACAACTTCTGCTGTTTCTGTATCTCCATCTTCTGTTACTGTCGTTTCTAACGGAGACGTAATCTTGCCATCCATAATCTGTTGCATATCATGTTTGATTTGATCTGACTTCGGTCCGAAAATCGCCTGCATATTATTGCCGACTTCAAGGACACCTGATGCCCCTAAATCTTTTAATTCTTGAACATCCACTTGAGACTTATCATTCACTTCTACACGTAAGCGTGTAATACATGCATCTAAATGTTTAATGTTGTTTTTACCACCCATCGCATCTAATACTTTAAATGGTAATTCACTCACTGACACGTTCGTTTGTGTCACTTCTTGATCTTCACGACCTGGTGTTTTCAAGTTCATTTTCTTAATTAAGAATGTGAATAAGAAGTAGTACACAACTGCATAACAAATACCGACTGGAATCACTAATAACGCATTGGAACGATCCCATGATAATAAGCCATATAAAATATAATCAATAAAACCGCCTGAGAAGGTCATACCGATTTTAACGCCTAATAAATGCATAATTAAGAATGAAGAACCTGCTAAAATGACATGTGCGACATACAGAATCGGCGCTACAAATAAGAATGAGAATTCTAATGGTTCTGTAATCCCTGTTAAGAATGCTGTAAGCCCTGCTGATAACATTAAACCTGCGACTACTTTTTTACGTTCTGGTTTCGCTTGACGATAAATCGCGAACGCTGCTGCTGGCAAACCGAACATCATAAATGGATATTTACCTGTGGTAAAAGCCCCTGCCGTAAACGGTACACCATCTTGGTATTGTGCCATCCAAATACGTTGGTCACCACGAATTAAGTTACCCGCTTCATTTGTATAATGTCCGAACTCAAACCAAAATGGTGCATAGAAAATATGATGTAAACCAAATGGAATAAGTGAACGTTCAATAATCCCGAAAATAAATGTCGTTAAAGCTAAGTTTTTACCTAATAAGAAATTAGATAAGTTATTTAAGCCATCTTGAACAGGTGGCCATACAAAACTTAAAACAATCCCTGTCACGATTGCGACTAATGATGTAATAATCGGTACAAATCGCTTCCCAGCAAAGAATCCTAAAAATTGAGGAAGTTGAATGTTGTAGAAGCGGTTGTAACATATTGCTGCTAAAGCCCCGATAATAATCCCGCCGAATACACCTGTTTGTAAGGTCGGTATGCCTAATATCAAAGCATGTGCCGGGTCTTTTGCTGATTGTCCTAACGTTTTAGCCCCTTCAGCATAAGAATAAATATCATCAATTGTAATACCTACGACTTTACCCATGGTCGCATTCATAATTAAATAACCGACTAGTGCCGCAATACCAGCAACACCATCACCGCCTGCTAAACCAAGTGCTGTCCCCATCGCAAAGAGTAATGGCAAGTTATCAAAGATGACCTGACCAGATACTTCCATAATCTGGCTGACCATCTGAATATAATGATTTTCCATCCAAGGTGCGTAGTGTAAGATTTGTTCGTTGTGCATCGCATTACCGAACGCCAGTAAGATCCCAGCTGCAGGTAAAATCGCCACTGGCAACATTAAGGCTTTACCAATACGTTGTAATTGTCCAAAAAAGAATTTGAATAACTGTTTCATAGATAACCTCCTTGTATAAAAAAGCACGAGCTAGAAACCTCCTAGAGTTTCATAGCTCGTGCTCAATGTGCATGACGCATCGATTAAAGTGTCTAAGGTGTTGTTTCTGTGTAGCTGTTTCTATTTAATTAAGACTGCTTTATCACCATGGTTAACATGGCCATGTTGTAACACTTCTAATGTGCGATCATTTAAATTTGTAACGACGATTGGTGTAATCGTACTTTCAGCATGTTCTTTAATGTAATCTAAGTCGACTTTCATTAAAGGTTGGCCTAAAACGAAGTTATCGTTTTCTTTAACTAAGATGTCGAAACCTTGACCTTCAAGTTTAACAGTTTCTAAACCGAAGTGAATCAATAATTCCACGCCATCTTCTGATTCAATACCAATCGCATGTTTTGTTGGGAAGACCATTTTCACAGTACCGTCGAATGGTGCATAAACATCACCATTATCTGGTTTGATTGCGATACCGTCGCCCATCATTTTTTCAGAGAATACTTTATCTGGTACTTCTGTAATATCTACTAATTCACCTGTAATCGGTGCATAAATCACTGCGTCACCTGTTTGCGCTACTTTCGTTGTTGCATCACCTTCATCAATCACTGTAGTTTCTTCAGGAGATGTGATTTTACCATCCATAATCTGTTGCATATTATGTTTGATTTGATCTGATTTCGGACCAAAGATCGCTTGCATGTTGTTACCGACTTCAAGCACACCTGAAGCACCTAAATCTTTCAAACCTTGTACATCTACTTTTGCTTTATCATTTACTTCTACACGTAAACGTGTAATACATGCTTCTAAGTGTTTGATGTTAGATTCGCCACCCATCGCGTCTAACACTTTGAATGGTAATTCATTTGTTGAAACTGTTGATGTCTGCATTTCTTTGTCTTCACGACCTGGTGTTTTGTAGTTCATTTTTTGGATGACGAAGCGGAAGATAACATAGTAAATAACCGCATAAATTAATCCAACTGGAATAACTAACCACCATTGTGTCTTATTCGGCAAGATACCGAGTAAGAAGAAGTCAATAAATCCACCAGAGAATGTGTAACCTAAGTGCACATCTAATAAGTAAAGAATTAAGAATGATAAACCATCTAACACTGCATGAATGAAGAATAATAATGGTGCTACGAATAAGAATGAGAATTCTAAAGGTTCAGTGATACCTGTTAAGAATGATGTCAAAGCACCAGATAACATTAAACCAGCAACCACTTTTTTATTTTCTTTTTTCGCTGTTTGATAAATCGCAAGTGCTGCTGCTGGTAAACCGAACATCATAACTGGGAATTCACCTTGCATGAATTTACCTGCAGTTAAAGGTACGTTATCACGAATTTGTTCGATAAAGATACGTTGGTCACCATGAATGATTTGACCCGCCAAGTTTTTATATGAACCGAATTCAAACCAGAACGGTGCATGGAAAATATGGTGTAGACCAAACGGAATCAATAAACGTTTAATGAAACCGAATAAGAATACAGCTAATCCTGTATTTGATGCTAATAAACCTTCACTGAATGCGTTTAAGCCACCTTGGATAAATGGCCAAACAATCGCCATTGGAAACGCTAAAATAAATGATAGCGTCGCCATCATAATTGGTACGAAACGTTTCCCTGCGAAGAACCCTAAATAACTTGGCAGCGAGATGTTATAGAACTTGTTATAACACCAGGCCGCTAAAGCCCCGATAATGATACCGCCGAACACACCCGTTTGGAGTGTCGGAATTCCTAATACTGTCGCAAAACCTTTTGCAGCATCTGCTGCTTTTTCAGGTGTTACATTTAAGAACATTCCCATTGTTTTGTTTAATACAATAAAACCGACGAATGCTGCGATAGCTGCAACACCATCTCCGCCGGCCAACCCGATTGCGACACCTAATGCGAAGATAATGGCCAAGTTATCAAAGATAATCCCACCGGCACCTTCCATCATTTTCGCAACGTTTTGAACACCTTCTACTTTAATAAAAGGCAGTAAACTTTGAAGCGCATCGCCTTGAAAGGCGTTCCCTAATGCTAAAAGTAAACCCGCTGCCGGTAAGATCGCAACAGGAAGCATTAACGCTTTACCAATACGTTGCAATTGACCGAAAAACTTTTTCCACATAAAAGTTTCCTCCTAAATTTATAAAGTTGTAAACATCACCTAGCGACATAGCAGCAAAGAAAAAAGGCATGAGTAATAAAAGCTGGAAGTACGACCAACTTTCATGACTCATGCCTAATCGAATTAGTTACACGTTATGATTTTGATTTTTATTCGCAAAATGATAAATATGCAACGTCAGATACGAGAGTTCCGCTTCATAGACAGGAACTTCAAGATGCTGCTGCATCATTTTAATGATTTTAACAGCTACATTATAGCACACGGGATAATGCGCTTTCAACATGTTTCCGAAATCTTCATTGACTTGAATAGTTTCACCTTTTTGCAAGCGTCTGATTAAGAACTGGATATGGCGGATAAAACGTTGATAGATAATCGAACTTGTATCAATTGTATAACCTAAATCATGTTCCATAATTTGAACACTTTTATTGATAATCTCATTCGTCAATCTTACTTCGCTTAAAGTTAAATCATCTTTACTGCTTGCGATATGTAACGCGATAAAGCCGATTTCATCATCTGGAAAATCAATATCTAACAAGCCGTTTAAATGCTCTATCACTTGAACCGCAATTTGATATGATTCAGGGTATAGCTGTTTCGTTTCAATTAAGAATGGATTTTTAATAAATTGCTGCTGTTTGATACGTTTATACGCAAACAAGATATGATCCGTTAACGCGACGACTAAATCATTATCATCAACTGAGCGATCCGCTTTCGTGATGATATCAATCGCTTCAATAATTGATTGTAAAACATCATCATCAGCCATCTCTACTAATGCTTTATAATGTTCTTGTTCAGATTTATGTTCTAATTTATAAACTTTATCAATCATTGCTTTGTCAGATAAGCGCATCCCTTTTTTCTTATTAAAACCGATACCTTTTCCGATAAGAACGACTTCGTGCTGTTGTGTTTCATCTTTACAGATGATGACGTTATTATTTAATGCTTTCTCTATCACGTAGCTGCTCATGAAGATCACCTTTTCTCCTCAATACTCTATCCTATTCATTATAGCCCATTTCACTATTGATAGCGCTGAATTAGAAATTATTTTACCATATCCTTGTACATACTTGGACTATTTTTTATTATTTCATGTTTTTCTTCTCTAGAAATACAATAATTTGTCATTTTTTATACTTCTAAAAAAATAAAATCCCTTATCAACAACACATGATGTGTGTGATAAGGGAAGCAAATGGTTGAATCTCTTATTCAACTCATACTCTATTTATTATTTTTTACGTGATAATTGTTTAGCTGGATCGCCCCAACATTCAATACCAAATAAATTGATTTCCAAGTTCTCTGGCTTGAAAATTGGTTTCTTACCAGCTTTACGTTGGTCATGGTAATCTTTCATCACAGCCAGTGCAATGTTAGACAAGGCAATGATAGAAATAATATTGACGATTGCCATTAAGCCCATGAAGACATCCGCAGTACTCCATACTGTTTCTGTTTTCACGACTGCACCAAAGAAGACTAATAATACAACTAAACATCTGAAAATAAATAACACCGTTTTATTGTAAGATAAGAATTCAATGTTAGATTGACCATAATAGTAGTTACCGATAACAGATGAGAATGCGAACAATGTAATTGCGACAGATAAGAATATACCGCCTGCACTGCCTAAGTGTTCGTTCAATGCTGATTGTGTTACCGCAACCCCTTGTGGTGCACCTTCACCAAATTGTAAACCGCCGTATAATAAAATAACGATTGCTGTTGCAGTACATACTAAGATTGTATCGAAGAATACACCTAATGACTGAAGTAAACCTTGCTTTACTGGGTGTGGTACAGCTGCTGTTGCTGCCGCGTTCGGCGCAGAACCCATACCGGCTTCGTTTGAGAATAAACCACGTTTAATCCCTTGTAATACTGCCGCACCGACTGCACCGCCAGTCGCTTGTTCAATCCCAAAGGCACTCTTGAAGATTGTTAAAATCATTGGAATGATTTGGTCATAGTTCATGATTAAGATGACTAATACCACACCAATATAAATAATTGCCATAATCGGAACGATATATGAAGACAATGTTGCAATACTTCTTACACCACCGAAAATGATAATTCCTGTTAATACTGCAAGGACAATACCTGTTACGACTGGGCTGATATGATATTGTGTTTTCAATGATTCTGCAATGGTATTGGCTTGTACTGTATTAAACACAAAAGCGAATGTAATCGTAATTAATACCGCAAATAAGACACCTAACCATTTTTGATTCAAACCTTTTGTCATATAGTACGCTGGTCCCCCACGGAAACCGCCTGCTTTATCAGGCACTTTATAAACTTGTGCTAAAACGGATTCTACAAACGCACTGGCAGCACCGATAGACGCGATGACCCACATCCAAAAGACTGCACCAGGACCACCTAAGACAATCGCAGTCGCAACACCGGCAATATTACCCGTACCTACACGAGATCCTGCACTGATTGCGAAAGCTTGGAAAGGTGAAATCCCTTTTTCACCGCTATCTAATGTTTCAGGTTTTTCCACTAACGCTCTAAACATTTCTCCAAATGACGTAAACTGTATAAACCTGGAGCTGATTGTAAAGAAAAGTCCTGCAGTCAGCAGTAAACCGATTAAGTATTGTGACCAAATCAGGTCATTCCCTACTTCAACAAATGCTTTAAACCAACCAGGTACTAAACTATCAAAATCTTTCACATTTATTACCTCATATTCTGTTAAATATTTATGTATATCTGATACATAACAATGGAATATATCGACTGCTTTCTTCAATATACACCACTTAAATAAAAAAAATACCAAGAGGCAGGATTCTAAAAGAATGTGCTACCACTTGTTATTTCATTTGATTTACTCTATATTTTATCATCTTAGCAATTATCTGACTATATTTTTTTGAAAAACCTTATCCTTCACAAAGAAAAGCTGTTCAAATTAAAAGGGATATACGTCCCTTTTTTGAACAGCTTTTCTTCATTAAATTTATGCTTCAGGTTCACTCATATCTGATACAGATAATGCTTCAACATCTCCGAAGCTATCTACATCAACCACAAATGATCCATTTGTATATTGTTCTGTTAAATGTACATCTCCGACAGTACCTGTGAAAGTATCCTTGTTTGAATACAATGTATACGTCGCAGCTGGATTTTCAATCACATCAGCACCTACGATACGATGCGGTTTACTTTTTAGTTCTTTCAACAGTTTAATACCGCGCTGTGCACGTTTAGCTTCTGTTAGCACTTGATAGCCGATACGTTTAACTGCACCTCTTTGTGTTGCCATTAAAATCGTATTATCAGGATGTACGACTTGTGTCATCACTACGTAGTCATCATCTTTAAGGTTAATCGATTTTACCCCTGCAGCACGTAAACCAGTACTTGATAATTCATCCGAACTATAAGTTAATGACATACCTGTATGTGTAATGACTGAGAGTAATTGCGGTGATTCAATACGCATCACATTAATCACTACATCGTCATCTTTTAATTTCATCGCAATCAGCGGTTTATTGAAACGTGTTGTCTTAAACAGACCTAACTCACTTTTCTTGATCATACCGTTTTTCGTGGACATTAAATAATCCGCTTCTTGTTTGAAATCTGGTTCAGTAAAGACATCAATGACACGTTCATCATTTTCTATCGGCACAAGTTGTGAAATATGCTGACCAAGGTCTTTCCACTTGATATCAGATAGTTTATGCACCGGTAAGTAGAGATAACGGCCTTTATCTGTAAAGACTAAAGCGATATGTTGCGTATTCGTTTCTACGTAACGTAATAAGCTGTCGCCCTCTTTTAATCCGACTTCTTCTACTTTATTCGCATTGAAGCTTCGGATTGAAGTACGTTTGATGTAACCATCTTTAGATAAACTTAAAATTGTTTCCTCACTCGGCACAATCACTTCTTTAGAGATTTTAATTTCAGAAATCTCTGCTTCAATACGAGATAAACGTTCTGATTTAAAACGTTTACGAATCTCTTTCAATTCATCTTTAATCACGTTTAATAAAGCATCGTGGTTATCTAAGATATGACGTAAGCCTTTGATTTGCTCTTCTAATTCTTTATGTTCCGCTTCAAGCGCCACAATATCAGTGTTTGTTAAACGATATAATTGCAATGTCACAATAGCTTCTGCTTGTTCTTCAGTGAAGTCAAACTCTGCGACTAAATTATCTTTCGCATCACGTTTGTTTTTAGATCCGCGGATAATCGCAATGACTTCATCTAACACAGATAAAGCTTTCATTAAGCCTTCAACAATATGCATACGCTTTTCAGCGTGGAACAAGTCATAGCGCGTACGTTTCGTCACAACTTCAATTTGGTGATTCAAGTAACTATCGATAATTTGGCGGATGCCCATTTGTTTAGGGCGTCCTTCACTGATTGCGACCATGTTGAAGTTATAAGAGATTTGTAAATCTGTATTTTTGTATAAGAAGTTCAAAATCGCTTCACTATTAACATCTTTTTTCAATTCAATCGCAATACGTAATCCCGTACGGTCTGTTTCATCACGTACTTCGACAATACCATCCACTTTTTTATCTGCACGCAATTCATCAATCTTTTTGACTAACGCACTTTTATTCACTTCATATGGAATTTCAGACACTACTAATTCTTGTCTGCCGTTACGTAACGTTTCAGTTTCCACCATAGAGCGAACAACAATACGTCCTTTACCTGTTTCATATGCTTTTTTAATACCGTCGACACCTTGAATAATGCCGCCAGTCGGGAAATCCGGCCCTTTTATGTGTTTCATTAACTGATTCACTGTAATATCTGGATTATCAATGAACTTCAAAGTTCCATTAATGACTTCACCTAAGTTGTGCGGCGGAATATCTGTCGCATAACCTGCAGAAATCCCTGTGGAACCGTTCACTAATAAGTTAGGGAAACGCGCAGGCAATACCATCGGTTCTGTTGTAGTATCATCATAGTTCGGCACAAACGAAACTGTTTCTTTATTGATGTCGCGTAATAATTCTTCAGAAAGTTGACTGAGTTTCGCTTCGGTATAACGCATCGCAGCTGGCGGGTCATTATCGATACTCCCGTTATTACCATGCATTTCAATTAACACATGACGCAATTTCCAGTCTTGACTTAAACGCACCATCGCATCATAAACAGAAGAGTCGCCATGAGGGTGGAATTGTCCGATAACATCACCGACTGTTTTGGCACTCTTACGGAAGTTTTTATCAAATGTATTGCCGCTTGAGTACATCGCATATAATATACGACGTTGTACCGGCTTTAAACCGTCTCTGACATCTGGGAGGGCACGTTCTTGGATGATGTATTTACTGTAGCGGCCGAAGCGGTCGCCAATGACATCTTCTAACGAAAGGTCTTGGATGATTTCGCTCAATTTACTTCCTCCTCATCGTATGCTTCTTGATCTAGAATTTCGATTTCATCATTTTCTAGAATACTTTGATCTTCTTGCATACCAAATTGTACATGTCGTTCAATCCAATCACGACGTGGTGCAACTTTATCACCCATCAACGTCGTCACACGTTTTGATGAACGAACTTCATCTTCAACATTAACGCGAATTAACGTACGCGTTTCTGGATTCATTGTAGTTTCCCACAATTGGTCAGGGTTCATCTCACCTAAACCTTTATAACGTTGTAAGCTGAAACCTTTGCCTAATTGTTTTTGAAGATTTTCTAGTTCATCATCTGTCCAGGCATATTCTACTTTCTTCGCTTTACCTTTGCCTTTTTCTAATTTGTAAAGTGGCGGCAAGGCAATAAAGACACGGCCTGCTTGTACAAGCGGCTTCATGTATTTAAAGAAGAACGTTAATAATAAAACTTGAATATGTGCACCATCTGTATCGGCATCGGTCATAATAATGACACGATTATAGTTGCTGTCTTCTAATTTGAATTCAGTTCCTACACCTGCACCGATCGTATGAATAATAGTGTTGATTTCTTCGTTTTTGAAGATATCTTCTAAACGTGCTTTCTCAGTATTAATAACCTTACCACGTAATGGTAAAATAGCTTGATATTTGCGGTCACGACCGAGTTTAGCGGAACCACCTGCAGAGTCACCCTCTACAAGATACAGTTCTTTCTTCTCTGTGTTTTTACTTTGTGCTGGTGTTAACTTACCAGACAATAAAGTATCTTTGCGTTTGTTCTTTTTACCAGAACGTGCATCTTCACGTGCTTTACGTGCAGCTTCTCTGGCTTGTTGTGCTTTCACTGCTTTTTTGACAAGTGATTTAGATAATTGTCCTTTTTCTTCTAAATAGAAAGGTAGTTTCTCTGCGACTACACTATCTACTGCACTTCTTGCTTCCGCCGTACCTAGTTTAGACTTCGTTTGTCCTTCGAATTGTAATAACTCTTCAGGAATACGGACAGAAATAATCGCTGTTAAGCCTTCACGAATATCATTACCATCTAAATTTTTATCTTTAGCTTTTAATTCACCAATGCGACGCGCATAATCATTAAACACACGTGTCATCGCAGTTTTAAATCCGACTTCATGTGTACCGCCGTCTTTAGTACGTACGTTATTGACAAAGCTTAAGATACTTTCAGAATATTGATCATTGTATTGGAAAGCGATATCGACTTCGATACCATTGGCTTCTCCTGAAAACGTCGCAACATCATGTAAAACTTCTTTGCCTTCGTTGACGTAAGACACGAATTCTTTGATGCCGTCTTCATAATGATAAATTTCTTCTCTTTCTTTACCAGAACGTAAGTCTGTTAAAGTGATTTTTAGATTTTTTAAAAGGAAGGCTGATTCTTGTAGGCGTTCGCTTAATGTATCAAAATTGAATGATGTGGCTGATTTAAAGATTTCTGGATCAGGTTTGAACGTTACTTTCGTTCCTTTTTTACGTGTTTTTCCTTTTTTCTCTAAACCAGTGGCAGGTAATCCCCCTTTATTAAAACGCTGTTCATAAATAAAGCCGTCTCTATAAATTTCAACGACTAACCATTCACTCAATGCGTTAACTACGGAAGCCCCTACACCATGTAAGCCGCCTGATGTTTTATAGCCGCCTTGGCCGAACTTACCGCCGGCATGCAAGATTGTGAAGATAACTTCGACTGTCGGTTTACCAGATTTATGAATCCCCGTCGGCATCCCGCGTCCGTTATCTTCTATTGTGATACTATCGTCTTTATTGATAGTCACTTTGATTTCATTACCATAACCGTTCAATACCTCATCTACTGAGTTATCTACGATTTCATATACTAAGTGGTGTAAACCACGTTTATCGGTTGACCCAATATACATTCCTGGTCTTTTACGGACTGCTTCTAATCCTTCAAGTACTTGAATAGAATCGTCCGAATAGTTTTGTCGTTTATTTGTTGCCAATCGATTCTTCGCCTCCTACAAACGTACGTTCGTTTATAAAACATTACAATAAACATTCTTACTTAAATCAAATCAAAATGCAAGTCAGAAATTGATTTGCATACGATAACATTTTACAACCTAACGAAAAAAGATTTCTTTCGATAAAAGATTTTGTTACTATGAAAATCGAACATTGTCGCTTAAACTATATATAACGAGAATGTGTCGTGAAAATAACAGAACAGTCCACTTCAAAGTCTTGGAGTGTGGTAAAATAACGTTATCGTCAATAAAGGAAGTGTCAAGGTCAATGATGATTGTACTCATGCTGCTGCTCGCCTACTTAGTAGGTTCATTCCCAAGCGGTATCATAATCGGAAAATTATTTTTCAAAAAAGATATAAGACAGTATGGAAGCGGTAATACCGGTGCTACTAACAGTTTTCGTGTGTTAGGACGACCAGCCGGATTTGCTGTAACTTTCTTAGATATATTTAAAGGTTTTATTGTAGTTTTCTTTCCACTATGGTTCCCAATCCATACGACAGGACCTATCAGTGAGTTCTTTACACATGGTATGATTGTCGGTGTATTTGCGATAGTCGGACATGTTTTCCCAGTCTTTCTTAAATTCAAAGGCGGAAAAGCTGTCGCAACCAGTGCGGGTGTCGTATTAGGTGTTGCTCCGATTTTACTCTTAATCTTAGCAGCTATCTTCTTTATTACATTAAAACTGACTAAATACGTATCCTTATCAAGTATCGTCGCAGCTATTTGCTGTGTCATCGGATCACTCATTATTCAAGATTATATCTTATTAGGTGTCAGCATCATCGTTGCTGTCTTATTGATTATCAGACACCGTACAAATATTATAAGAATCTTCAAAGGTGAAGAGCCTAAAATTAAATGGATGTAAACCACAAACCGGGACAAAATGTGTTCCGGTTTTTTATAACTATACAAAATTTTGTCAAATCCGTTCTATACTTTTTAAAGAAATTGAGCATTTAAGGTTAATCATGGTGTTATAACGGTTATACTCTTATATATAAATCTTTATATGCAGCATAATATTTGGTAATAATGAGAGGAGTTTTACCATGGAATTGAAATTGACAGATAAAGCAATCAACTGGTTCAAAGATGAGTTTGAATTACCTCAAGAAGGAAAAGCCATTCACATCTTTGTGCGTTATGGCGGAGAACCTCAAATCAAACAAGGTTTCAGCCCTGCATTCAATATTGATAACCGCAATGATCAACCCATTGAAATTGGATTTGAACAAGACTATGACGGTGTAGACATCATTATTGCCGAAAAAGACTTATGGTACTTTGAAGATGTATCAATAACTATCGATGTTGATGACAAAGATGAAATTACTTTCAAATTTTAATAGCATCTCTAAACACATATAAAACTGGGGCATTCATATGTCCCAGTTTTTTGCGTTCATTTAATTATTGAATCCCATCAGTCACTTCAAATTGTTCGCCAGCTTTGTTTCGTTTTTCTACTTCTTGATAGACTTCGTGCCAGTCTGGGAAATAACGATCTAAACGAATCGGTGTATGCGTATCTTCTGTCATACATATCAGCTCAGTTGAACCTGTTGTCGCAATTTCTCCTTTTTCGTTATAAATTTCATAACGATATAAAGAGCGTAAACGTGAATAGCGTTCTACCCATGTTTTTATTCTTACTTTTTCAGGATAAGTCACAGGTTTAATAAACTTCACATCTAAGTGCGTGACTGGAGAAATGATGCCACGCGCTTCCATATCGGCATAATTAAAGCCAAGCTTGCTTATATAGTCTGTACGAGCAACTTCAAACCATGTCGCATAGTTCCCATGATAAATAAATCCCATTTTATCAGTTTCTTGGTATCTTGCTTCTATTTCAGTAATACTGTATATCATTTTTACGCCACACTTTCTATTCTCATTCCATGTTTTATCATAGCACAAAATGAAGAGGCTAAGACAGTTTCACACCATCTTAGCCTCACATCAAGTTCTATCAAAATAAGGTTGAAGCCTTACGCATTTGCTAATTTATTACGTAATACAAGTTGTAAGATACCGCCATGACGGTAGTAGTCTAATTCAACTTGTGAATCGAAACGAGCGATTACATCGAATTCGATTGTTTCGCCATTTTCTTTTTTAGCAGTTACTTTAACTTTGTCATGTGGTTTTACAGATTCATCGATGTCTACTGAAATTTCTTCAGTACCATCTAATCCAAGGCTGTCAGCTGAGTCGCCGTCTTGGAATTGAAGCGGTAATACACCCATCATTACTAAGTTAGAACGGTGGATACGTTCGTAGCTTTGTGCAATAACTGTCTTAACGCCTAGTAAGTTTGTACCTTTAGCAGCCCAGTCACGAGAAGATCCCATACCGTAGTCGTTACCTGCTAAGACAACTAATCCAGTACCGTCTTCTTTGTATTTCATTGCCGCGTCATAGATTGGCATTACTTCGCCTGTAGGCCAGTAAGTTGTGAAGCCGCCTTCTGTACCTGGCGCTAATTGGTTTTTAATACGGATGTTTGCGAAAGTACCTCTTACCATTACTTCGTGGTTACCACGACGAGAACCGTATGAGTTGAACTCTCTGATTGGTACGTCATTTTCTTGCAAGTATTGACCTGCTGGCGTATCTTTACCAATTGCACCCGCTGGTGAAATGTGGTCAGTTGTTACTGAGTCACCGAATTTACCCATCACGCGTAGATCTTTAAGCGGTTCGATTTTTCCTGGTTCTTTTGATAAACCTTGGAAGAATGTAGGGTTTTGGATATAAGTTGAGTTAGGATCAAAGTCGTATAATGGTTGATCCGTAGTTTCAATTTCATTCCACATTTCGTTATTTGTGTATACATCTGAGTATTCTTCACGGAATAAGTCAGGTGTAACAGTGCTTTCAACAGTATCAGCAACTTCTTTGATTGATGGCCAGATATCATCTAAGTATACATCGTTGCCATCTTTGTCTTGACCGATTGGGTCATTTTGTAAGTCGATATCTACAGTACCTGCTAAAGCATATGCCACAACTAATGGTGGTGAAGCTAAGTAGTTACCTTTTACTAATGGGTGGATACGACCTTCGAAGTTACGGTTACCAGATAATACAGAAGTTACAAGTAAGTCTTCACCTGAAATTGCTTTTTCAATTTCTGGTAATAATGGACCTGAGTTACCGATACATGTCGTACAACCATAACCTACTAAGTTAAAGCCTAATGCATCTAAGTACTCTTGTAAGCCTGAATCATCTAAATAGCCAGTTACAACTTTAGAACCTGGTGCAAGTGATGTTTTCACGTACTCAGGTACTTTCATGCCTTTTTCAACTGCTTTTTTCGCAACTAAACCAGCACCTAACATTACATATGGGTTAGATGTGTTTGTACATGAAGTGATTGCCGCAATAGCGATATCACCTGTTGTCATTTTAGCAGTGTGGCCATCTGCGAATTCGATTGTTGCTTCTTTATCGAATTCAGATTCGTCGAATCCGAAACCTTGGTTGCCTGCTGGTGCAGTCACTGCTTTTTCGAATTCTTGTTTCATGTCGCCTAATTTAATTAAGTCTTGTGGACGTTTAGGACCTGATAAAGAAGGTTCTACAGTAGATAAGTCTAATTCAAGAACATCTGTGTAAGAAGGATCTTCTTTTTCCACATCGAAGAACATATGGTTTTGTTTCAAGTATTCTTCAACTAATTCAATTTGTTCTTCAGTACGGCCTGTTAAACGTAAATATTTTAATGATTCTTCATCAACTGGGAAGAAACCACATGTTGCACCGTATTCAGGTGCCATGTTAGCGATTGTAGCACGGTCAGCTAATGGTAAGTGTTGAACACCAGGACCATAGAATTCTACGAATTTACCAACTACGCCTTTTTTACGTAACTCTTCAGTTACACGTAAAGCTAAGTCAGTTGCTGTTGCACCTTGTGGTAATTGGTTTTCTAAACGAACACCGATTACGTCTGGAATTGGGAAGTATGAAGGTTGACCTAACATACCTGCTTCAGCTTCAATACCGCCGACACCCCAACCTAATACGCCAAGACCGTTGATCATTGTCGTATGAGAGTCAGTACCGACTAATGTATCTGGGAATGCTACTGTTTCACCATCTACGTCTCTTGCATGTACAACGTTAGCTAAGTACTCTAAGTTAACTTGGTGTACGATACCTGTTGCTGGTGGTACAGCATTGTAGTTATCGAATGCTTTTGTTGCCCAGTTTAAGAATTGGTAACGTTCGAAGTTACGGTGGAATTCTAATTTCATGTTTTGACGTAATGCATCTGGATTCGCATAGCTGTCTACTTGTACTGAGTGGTCAATAACTAAGTCTACAGGTACTTCCGGGTTAATTTTATTAATATCGCCGCCTACATCATCCATTGCTTTACGTAATGAAGCTAAGTCAACAACTGCTGGTACACCTGTGAAGTCTTGTAAGATAACACGAGATGGTTTAAATGGTACTTCACCTTCAGCGCCATCACCGAATTTCGCTAATTCTTTAATATGGTCATCAGTAATTACGAAGCCATCCTCTTGGCGTAATACCGATTCCAATAGTACTCGAATTGAATATGGCAATTTGTTGATTTTAGTTAAACCTTGTTCTTCTAATGACTGCAAATCGTAAAAAGTATACGTATTGTCGTTTAAAGTAAACGTTTTCTTTGCTTGCTCTTTTAAGTTAGAAGACATCTAAATCCCCCCTGATTAATATTATGCCTTTACTTAGATTGTATATTGATATGATAGCGAATACAACTGATATTCATTAAAAACCAAATGTTCATTGTTTTTGTTTTATAATCAGTATGTATAAGTATATCTTATCATATCCGCTTCATGTAATAAGTATCTATTATGTATTGAGAATAATTTTCATTTATTTAGCCTAAATAAAATTAAAAATGCGCTGCCTTTCAATTTAATAATTGAAAGACAACGCATCTATAATTCAATTAAGAATCAAGATTTTGTGATTGTTGACGTACTTTACGTTTTTCTAGAATATCTTCTTCATAATCTTGTTGTGAATATTTCACATATTCTTCTAAACGATGCTTATTAGGCGTCAATGTTAAGCCTAAGAACTTACGTTCACGGTTCGCATCTTTGTAGAAGGCAATCATCATTAATATGATCACAATGGAGAATGGCAAGGCACTGATAATCGCTGCACTTTGCAGTGAGTTTAAGCCTGTATCTCCACCTGAGAATAACAAGATGAACGCGATTAATGATTGCGCAACACCCCAAGTTACTTTAATGTATGATGCCGGTTCTAATGAACCATAAGAAGTCTGCATACCTAATACGAATGTAGCTGAGTCTGCAGAAGTAACGAAGAATGATGCAATCAATAGTAACGCAACAATTGATAATATAATGCCTAAAGGCAAGTGATTAAATACTGCGAATAATTGTGTCTCAGGTGACATTTCAAAGATTTCTTTGTGTTTTTTACCAGTTTCAATACCTAGTACACCAAACACACTGAACCAAATGAAGCTGACTAATGCTGGTACTAATAGCACGCCTGAAACGAATTCGCGAATTGAACGTCCTTTAGATACACGCGCAATGAACACACCTACGAATGGACTCCAGCTTAACCACCAGCCCCAATAGTATAGTGTCCAACCTGACATCCATTCACGTTTTTGTGGGTTTAATGCTGCTGTATCAAAGCTGTTGGCTAAGAATGTGTTCAACAAGCTACCTGTTGAGCTTGTCAACATGTCTAAGATTAGAACAGTTGGACCAATAATTAATGCAACAATCATTAAAATTGTACCTAAACCGATGTTTAAGTTACTTAAGTATTGGATCCCTTTACTGATACCAGACCATGCTGATGCGATGAACATGATAGTCACAACAACGATAATAATACCTTGTACCCAAACATTGTTTGGAAGGCCGAATAAGTAATGTAAACCACCATTGATTTGTAGTGCACCCATACCTAATGATACTGCTACACCAACAACAGTCGCGAAGACTGCTAATACGTCAATGATAGTACCCACAGGTCCATCTACTTTATCTCCTAAAATAGGACGTAAAGTCTTAGATAATAAACCTGGTTCTCCTTTTCTGAACTGTGCATAAGCAAGTGCTAATGCTACTACACCATAAGTTGCCCATGCATGGAAGCCCCAGTGGAAGAACGTAGAACGTAACGCTTCAGTATAGGCTTGAGCTGTTTCAGGTTTCGCATTTGGCGGCGCCGCAAAATGTCCCATTGGTTCTGCTGCACCATAGAATACTAAACCGATACCCATACCGGCACTGAATAACATCGCAAACCATGAAATCGTATTGAATTCAGGTTTGTCATTAGGCTTACCTAGTTTCAGTTTTCCAATTGGACTGAAGATAAGGAAAACACAGAAGAATACTAGGATTGTAGTTAAGATTAAGTAATACCAACCCAATTTATCGGTAATCCATAGTTTGATTGTATTCGTTACATGATCAAACTGTGATGGGAAGATTGCACCAGCGAGTACTACAATAAGTACAATAATTGAAGCGTAAATAAAGACTGGTGAGAGCTTCTTACCTCTTTGAGAAGAATCCATAATCAATTACTCCCTTTCTGATTTATTTTGTTGTCAATGATATGCTTTTGATATTTTATAACAAAATATCATTTTAGTGAAAAACCAAGTATAATCATAACAAAATCAAGTTGTATAGGCAAATTTAGGAAAATTGATTATACAATCGTATAAAAATCAATTTTATTAAAAATACATTGAGCAATAAACAACTTGATTTCTTACATTGAAATTATACATTACTTTAACATACCCTCTTACCAGATAAAAAACTAAGAATTTTTAACTTTTTTTAAGCAAACGCTTACTATTAGTAAAAAATCCAACATCTAAAAAAATGTATTTTATTACTTAAAACATTAATGTATAATTAACTTTAGTAAATTTAGGAGGACATACTCGTGTTTAAAGAATTTAAAGAGTTTGCGTTTAAAGGAAATGTATTAGATTTAGCTGTCGCAGTAGTAATGGGAGCTGCATTCAATAAGATTGTTACATCACTTGTCACTTATATTATTATGCCGTTAATCGGTTTGATTTTCGGAACAGTAGATTTTGCGAAAAACTGGTCAATGTTCGGTATTAAATATGGTTTATTTATTCAATCGATTATTGATTTCTTAATCGTCGCTTTTGCATTATTCTTATTCGTTAAAGTAGCTAATACAATGATGAAGAAAGAAGAAGTTGAAGAAGAACCAGAAGAAAATACAATCTTATTAACTGAAATCAGAGACTTACTTCAAAAACAGAACAACCCATCTGATCAATAAGATTTAGCACAAAATAAAAAGCAATGCCGCAATTTTAATAACTGTGGCATTGCTTTTTTTATTGAAATCTAAATTCTGCATGGCTTTGATAACCATTTGAATGAATCTGTAAAATACTTGGAATGCGTTGTTTTAACTCGCTGACATGAGAAATAATCCCCACCATTCGACCTGATGTTTTAATATTAATCAATGTATCCAATGCTGTTTCTAACGTTTCTTGGTCTAGCGTTCCAAATCCTTCATCGATAAAGATAGCTTCTAACGTAATACCGCCAGATTCTTGTTGTACCACTTCACTTAAGCCTAACGCTAAGGCTAATGCAGCTTGGAAAGATTCTCCGCCTGACAATGTACTAATCGGTCGTGATTTATTAGAATACCAGTCAAAGACTTCTATATCTAATCCACTGTAACCTACTGACACCGCTTCACTTCTCACCAATTTATACCTTTGATTTGTCATCTGGAAGAAACGTTTATTCGCATTATCAATAATCAAATTCAAGTAATATCTCAACACAAAGTTTTCTAGTGTTAATTTTTGAATATTTTTTCCAGATAAAATTTCTGAAAGTCTGAAAATCTCTTCTTGATCAGCTAATTCTTGCTGTAACGTTGTTATATTCTCTTTTAACGCCTTAAATTCTTTTTGATTAGATTGGATTTTGAATTCATGTTCATTTACTTGTCGCGTTTGCACATTTAACTTCTCTTTCGCCTCTTGAAGTTGCGCTTCCAAACTTTCTAAATCTGGTTCAGGTTGTCCTTGTATCAATTGTTTTAAATTCTCAATTTGGCTGGCTAGTTTAACTTGAGCGTCACGGAAATCTTTAATTTCTTGTTCAATAGATGCTTTCTCACTCATTTTATCCAGAACATTTTTTACTTCATCTGGTGATTGAATACCTAGCGTTTCCATTTCTTTATTAGACTGTGTTTCTTGATTTTTGATTTGTTCTGAGAGTTCTGATAGACGCTCATTAACACTTTGAAGCGAGTTTTGTTTTAATGCAAAGTCTTGTTCAAGCTCTCTTATTTTTTCAGTTAACTTTGTCTGTTGTTTTTCAAATTGATGAACTTCTTTTTCTTTAGTTTCATAATCATTTTTAAACGCCACTACATCTTTATATTCAGTATTTGATTCAAACGCTTTAATCAGTTTTTGCTGGTTCGTCAATTCAGCTTGTTGATTGGTCACTTTTAACTGTAATGACTGAATTGCTTCTTTAGTTTGTTGTTTTTGCTTTATTTTCTCTTCAAGTTCAGCATTAGCTTTTTGTTGTTGTTGTTTTTGGGTTTCTGTATCTTTATATTGCTCCCTTAATGTTTCTATATCCACTTTGGTATTTTCAGTGCCATGTGTTTCTTCAAACGTATTGACTGCTTGTTGCTCGAATTTTATTTCTGTATTGAATTCGGCTGCTTTAGCTTTTAATTCATCTCTTTGTTTTTGTAAGTTTTCCAGCTCATGTCGATAAGCTCTTAATTGTTCGTAATCTACATGATCTGACAGTGATGTAATTTCATGACCACAAATTGGACATTGATCACCAGGTTCTAACATAGATTGTAATTTTCGAATCATTGTTTCTTGATTGTCTAATTCTAACTGATGTGTATTGAATGCTTTGATTTTTTCTTCTAGTTCATTTAAGGCCGTTTGATTTTCTTCTTGCTTTGTTTTTAGCCGTTCAATATTTTGTATTTGCTTTTGATATGTCGTAAAGGCAGTTTGATATTGTTCAGCTGCTTTAATTTCATTGTCAATTTCGAACAGTTTCTGGGTTAGTTGATTTACTTTTTCGTAATCCGGTTGAACTGTTTCATGACTTGAATCAAGTTGTTTTAAATGTGCTTGATGTTCATTTAATGCATCTTCTAGTTGTTTCACTTCAACTGTCAGCTCATCGATTAATTTATAAGCACTTTGATATTGAGATGCATTTTTATAAAAATATTGAGTTTCACTTATAAAATGTTGTGCTTGTTCGATTTGCGATTGATTTTCTTGTAATTGTTTTAACTGTTGTTTACTTTCTTCTAATTGCGTTGCAGTTTGTTTTAACTGTTTAGTTAAATTTTCAGATCTTTCTTGCGTTTGTGTGTAATCTTCACGCGATTGTTCAAGTGTCGTCAAAATTTGATGTAAAGGACGCACTTCACTCATTTGTTTTAAAAGTGTTTCTAACGATTCAATATGTTGTACTTCATTTGTTAAGTTTTGATACTTTTCTTGTTCTTGTTGTAATGCTTTGATGTTTTGATTCAGTTCAAGTGCTTTACGATACGTAGCATCTGCTTTTTCAAATTCATTTTGTTCTTTTTCTTTTTGTTTTGTCAGTTGTTTTAATAATGTTTCAGCTGTTGTTTCAAATTCTGGGATGTATAACATCAATTTATCTGTTTGAATACTTGGTGTTGTTTTCAAATTATCTAAATGTTCATCTTCAAAAGTATCTACATTTTGCCAATGTTGCGCAATTGTTTGATAACGTAATTCAATTTGATGTTTTTCATCTTTAATCTCTTCTTCTAGTTGCTTTTTTAGGTGGTCAAAACGTACTGTGTTGAATAATGTACGTAAAATTGTTTGTTTCTCAGAACTTTTAGAGAATAAAAACTTTTTAAATTCACCTTGCGGCAAAATAAATAATTGTCTGAACTGACTGGCATTAAAGCCTAATAATCTGATCAGATACTCTTTTCCTTGTCTGATTCGACTTTCTATAAGTTCATAGCCGTCATTTTTCCACTCGTAAATTAGTGCTTCGCCTTTTGTCTCGTTTTTATTTCCTTCTTTCACAAAGGGTGCTTGTCGGACGACTTTAAATAAACGATTTTTCAATCGAAATTCAAATGTGACAACCATTGGTGATTTACCATCTGCGAAATGGCTTCTAAGCTCTTTGCCTTTTCTGCTTTCTAAAGAAGCTTCATCAAATAAAGCATAGACTATCGCATCAAATAACATAGACTTTCCTGAACCTGTTTTACCGCTGATTAAAAACAGTTCGTTATCCTCTAGTTTAGAAAAATCTATTGTTTCGTCTAAGAAAGGCCCGAAGTTTTCTAAATGTAATGTCAATGGTCTCATGCTTCTTCACCTCGATTCATGCGATTTAACAGGTCATTAATTTTTTGTTCTTGTACTTTGCTTAATGATTTTTGTGTCATGCTTTCATAGAAATCTTCAATAATTTCTTTATCTGTCATTTGTTTAATCGCATTTTGCGTTTCATGTACTTCAAACGTTTGACTCTGATTAGATAGTGCTAATACGTTAGGATAGATTTGTTTTAAATTCATCATCGGATCATTAACATGTGAAAGTTGAGTTAAATTGAAATGGATGTAGTTTTCTTTATTTTTAACTTGTGCATTTTCTTGAATTGCTTCTTCATAAGTGGTATCAACGACTTCTAATTCTCTCAATGGTTTGAGTGGAATGAAAATAGATTCAATGTATCCTTCTTCATCTACAGTTAATTTACGATAACCTTTTGCTTGTTTCGTTTCTGAAAATGAGTACTGTAAGAGTGAGCCACTGTAATGAACAAAATCTGATTGAATACTGAATGGATGATGTAAATGGCCTAAGAGTACGCTATCAAATTGCTTCATAACATTTTCCGGTATTTCTTCAACTGTTCCAATAGATAACTCACGTTCTGAATCTGACTTTATGCCGCCTGAAACAGTCAGATGACCGACTAATATATTAGTTTGATTAGAGTCTAATTGTGCTGTCATATGTTTTAAACAACATTGAATTGCTTGATCGTAGGACTTCAATTTTTCTTCTGGATAGAAATGCTGAATTTCTCCTAAAGTTGCGTATGGCAACATATAAAAATTCACACCATTAATCGTAATCGGTTCTGCAATGCGGTCTAAATTGGTGCGAATATATAAATGCGTATGCTCAAACCAGCTAGCTCCATAATTCAATCGTGTTCTGCCATCATGGTTACCGCTAATAATGATAAGTGGGATATTTAATGTTAAGTTTAAAGTTCTTGTTGTTTCTTCTAATAATTTAACTGTTTCTTTATTTGGATAGCTCGTGTCATACAAGTCACCTGCAATGACAATGACGTCTGGTTGTTCTTCTTTCATCGCATCAATAAATTGGTTTAAAATGTAACGTTGGTCCTCTAAAAAAGATTGCCCATTTAAAATTTTACCTAGATGCCAATCGGCAGTATGTATGATTTTCATCTAATCACCTCTTTTATTGATTATAATACAAAACGTCCATCCCTTTATAGAGAATAGACGTTCATCATTGACTACTTATATAGCTTTTGAAATTTTGCAAAGGTATACACCATCCCAGCAATAATCGCTGAAATAATACCTATAACATGTTTGAGTTTCACTCCGAGTCACCTCTCTTTATGCTTATTTCTTACCCAAAATAAAAATAAACGATGCTTTACCAATCATTGCAAAACATCGTTTAAATTATATTTATTGTTTTATTTACTATTATCCATCAATCAGCTATTTGTTTTCTTAATTTTTTATATTTCATCAACATCGCAATTCGCCATGGTAAAATCATTGAAAATGCCAATAAGAAAAACATACCGCCGAGTTGACCTGGATCAATTTGACTGCTGATGACAAGTTTCATAACAGTACGAATCACTAGCAAGGAAATCAAAATGATTGGAAAGGCTTTCGAACGTTTCATATAAATCTCTTTGCCTTTTATCTCGAAACGAGATGTCCAAATCAATACAATTGAGAACATCAACCCAACTGCCATTGCTTCAAGTGCTTCAAGTCCTGTAATTCTAAAATAAGGAATAACATACATCAGTGCACCTGTAGACATAAAAATCGGCGGCAATATGAGTTTCTTCTCATTGACTGGATATTGTTGTGCTTTCATTCGTAATATAATAACGCCGATACTCATTAAAAATGCGACACCGACTGAGAATATAAGATATAACACCGTGACACCTTCTTTTCTACATTAAGTCTATCCTGAGAAATCATTTCATAGTATATCATTTTGTGTCTATATTTCCATATCAAAACGATTGAAAATGTATAAATACAAATAAAAAGAAAGCTATATGCCGCTGCACACAACTTTCTTTTTATAGATACTGATTATTTCATTTTTTGATCCATGTTTTTGTTCATCATCGTCATCATTTGATTGATTTTCTTTTGAGATGGTTTTTGGCCCATTTGCATCATCATCATACGTAACATCTCTTCGTTGATAGGAGGATTCTTTTTAAGATAATCCATCATATATTTTCTTGCTAGGAAGAATCCACCAACTAAACCGATGATAAGTGCAGCAATGATTAATAAAATTGCTATCCAAGTTGCCATTGTCTCACCCACTTTCTTTATCCTTTAGCATTTTACTAAAATAATTTCATCTTTTCAAGTTGAATCGATACTAAAATATAAGAATAAGAGCTATTCCTAGCTCATTGAAACGCTAACCGCTATTTTGGGTGTTTCAATTGTAGAATAGCTCTTATCTTTATCTTAATCCAAAACTTATAGGTTATTCAAAAGTTTTAAAACATTTTCTTTAGTGAAGTCATATTTTTCAACAACTAATCCGCCTGGTGCACTTGCGCCGAAACGATCGATACCTAGTACTTCGCCTTCTAAGCCGACATATTTATGCCAACCTAATGAAGAAGCCATTTCAATCGCTAAACGTTTTTTAACTGTTGGTGGGATAACTTCATCTTGGTAAGATTTTGGTTGTTGTTCAAATGCATGCCAGTTCGGCATAGAAACAACACGTACTGAGTTACCGTTATCCGCAAAAGTTTTTGCTGCTTCTACGGCTAAGCTTACTTCTGAACCAGAAGCTAATACAAGATATTCTGGATTTTCTTCAGATTCATATACTACATAAGCACCTTTACGTACACCTTCTTCTACTGTTTCTTTAGAAACATCTA
>NZ_KV808528.1:20306-23888 GCF_001812305.1 Staphylococcus sp. HMSC056G08 | reverse complement strand
TGTTTCTTTAGAAACATCTAATACTGGAAGGGTTTGACGTGTTAATACTAATGAAGTTGGTGTTTGTTCACTTTCTAATGCAACTTCCCAAGCTACGCGTGTTTCGTTACCATCTGCTGGGCGAATCACATTCATATTAGGAATTGCACGTAAACCTGCTAATTGTTCAATCGGTTCGTGAGTTGGACCATCTTCACCTACAGCGATTGAGTCATGTGTAAAGATAAATGTTGAGTTAAGACCCATAATTGCTGAAAGTCTTAATGCTGGTTTTAGGTAGTCACTGAACACGAAGAATGTCGCACCGTAAGGATTTACTCCACCGTGTGCTGCCATACCGTTTACAGCTGCTGCCATCGCAAATTCTCTAACACCGAACCAAATATTTTTACCTTCAGGTGTATTGCGATCATAGTCTGGTGCATCTTTAACATTTGATTTGTTTGAACCAGCTAAGTCTGCTGAACCACCGAAGAATGAAGGTACAGATTTGCTTAGTGCTTGAATGACTTCACCTGAGTCTGCACGTGTAGCACTTTCTGAACCGACTTCGAATTCTGGTAATTCTGCTTCATAGTTTTCAGGTAATTTACCAGCAATCGCATCTTTGAATTCTTGTGCTAATTCTGGATAAGATTCTGCGTATTTTTCAACTAAAGCTTTCCATGCTTCTTCGTTTTCAGTTGCACGTGTCAACATAGTTTCATTGAAGACATCATAAACTTCATCCGGAACGTAGAAACGTTTTTCTGGATCTAATTTATAGTTTTCTAATGTTAATGTACGTTCATCATCACCAAGTGGCGCACCATGTACACCATGTGTACCTGATTTATTTGGTGAACCGTAACCAATAACTGTTTTAACTTCAATCATAGTTGGACCATTTTGTTCTTTAGCTTTTTCAATGGCATTATTAATTTCTTCTAAATCATTACCATCTTTAACTAAGATGTGGTTCCAACCATATGATTCAAAGCGTTTTTTGATGTCTTCAGAGAATGCTTTATCAAGATCACCATCAAGTGAAATATCATTTGAATCGTATAACACGATTAATTTGTCTAATTGTAAGTGACCTGCTAATGAAGCTGCTTCATGAGAAATACCTTCCATCAAGTCACCATCAGAAGCTAAAACATAAGTGTAATGATTTACGACTTCAGCATCTGGTTTGTTGAATTTACCTGCTAAGTGGTTTTCTGCCATTGCCATACCTACTGACATTGCGAAACCTTGTCCAAGTGGACCTGTAGTTACTTCGACACCTTGTGTGTGTCTGAACTCAGGATGTCCTGGAGTTTTAGAATCCCATTGTCTAAATTGTTTCAATTCTTCTAATTCTAAGCTGCCTGATACATGTAATAGGCTGTAAAGTAATGCAGAACCGTGCCCTGCAGATAAGATGAATCTATCTCTGTTAAAGTATTCATTTGAATTAGGGTTAAAGTTCAAATGTCTTGTCCATAATGTGTATGCCATTGGTGCAGCACCCATCGGTAATCCTGGGTGACCAGAATTTGCTTTTTCAATTGCATCAATACTCAATGCTCTGATTGTATTGATTGCAAGCTCATCTCTTTTATCGAACATCAATAAAACTTCCTTTCTATACAGCATGATTTTATGCCATTATACATTAAATCAGTTAAGTTTAACATTTATTGTCCTCATGAAATCGCTATCAAATATAATAAAAGTGATTAAAACAATCAAAATATACATTTTCATGAAAAAAGAGCCTTTAGAACATCAATTATTCTGTTCTAAAAGCTCTACATTTATTGTAGTATATTGAGTTTTATTGTCTTTTATTTTGCTCACGTTGTACTTGTTTTAATTTTTCTGGTGTTACATCGTTTCCTT
Organism: Staphylococcus sp. HMSC056G08; assembly: GCF_001812305.1. Classification (NCBI taxonomy): domain Bacteria; kingdom Bacillati; phylum Bacillota; class Bacilli; order Caryophanales; family Staphylococcaceae; genus Staphylococcus; species Staphylococcus sp. HMSC056G08. Next base: position 22,022 of record NZ_KV808528.1, on the reverse strand, counting down.
CAGGATCTAATACTTTTGTATTTTCAATTTGTTGTTTGAAACCTTCGCGGAATGTTTCAAGATATTTTTGATGTAACTCTGCTCTTTCTTTCGCTTCTTCTTTTGTTAAGCCTTCTTCTTTTTTCTTTTTAGAAAGTTCATTAATACGGTTAATTGTTTCTTTATGTTGATCTGCCATGCTATCGACCTCCATTAGTCTGATGATTATTTATCTTAGCAAACAATCGCTCAAAATAAAATCAATATGTTCTACTAAACTTATTCCCACTCACAGAAGTCTTACACCATAGAACACATCGTGTTAGCAGTATAATCAATACACTTTATTTTTAAATCAGTGAACAGTTGCGACGATAGGTCTGTTATTTTGTTCGCCCTGTTCTATATATTGTTGCTCATGTTCGGCTTTTTGTTCTACCTTAGTTGGAAGTGTATGATCTGTCATTTCGTACACTTGTTCCTCATTACTTGATTGCTCTGCACCGATTAAAAACGCTGAAACTAACATAAAAGACATTAACAATACTGCTGTATATAGTAAAAAACTAGTTTGATATTTCCTAATCATTATTCGAACACCCCTAGAACATTTGTTTGTATTCAAACAATATCAGAACGATTGTTCGGTGTCAACACTTTTACGAACAAATGTTTGTAAAGGCTATATTAACGTGATATAATAAGAACAAACTAGAAGAGGATGTGCATATAAATGACTGAACTTACGAAGCGTCAAAGCGAAATTTATGAATATATAAAACAAGTCGTTCATACAAAAGGTTATCCGCCAAGTGTCAGAGAAATCGGTGAAGCAGTCGGACTTGCTTCAAGCTCTACTGTACACGGGCATCTATCACGATTAGAAAGCAAAGGGTATATTCGTCGTGACCCTACAAAACCACGCGCAATTGAAATTGTCAGCGACCAAATTGAAGATGCTGCTGAGATCGAAGGTACTATCCACGTACCAGTTATTGGTAAAGTCACAGCCGGTGTCCCAATCACAGCAGTAGAAAATGTAGAAGAATACTTCCCATTACCAGAACACTTTACATCAACACATAACAGCGACATTTTCATTTTAAATGTTGTTGGAGACAGTATGATTGAAGCTGGTATTTTAGATGGAGATAAAGTCATCGTCAGAAGTCAGACTATCGCAGAAAACGGTGATATTATTGTAGCTATGACAGAAGATGATGAAGCAACTGTAAAACGCTTCTACAAAGAAAAACATCGTTATAGATTACAACCTGAAAACAGTACAATGGAACCTATTTACTTAGAACATGTATCTGTTTTAGGTAAAGTTGTAGGTCTATTTAGAGAGCTATAGGCAATCGTATCTGTTCATAGGCATGTCATCTCTTCTTAAATTTTGTTCGTGACAAATTATTTAGATTCAAATTAGATTAGTAAACTACTAACACCCCATAATGTCCAAAATTCATAGACATTATGGGGTGTTTTTAATTATTTTGTTGTGTTTATCTCCGTTCTATTATTTTTTATACTGTGCATAAATAATTTGCATCTTAAAGCGGCTTTAGTCTTGCATGCACCTTGCCTTTTTAGTTTAAAATGCAGCAATGCCATCATATTTTCATACTTTTGTATTTATATAAAAGAGAAATTCACTTATACTAAACATGAGTAATACTTGAGGAGTGAGATGAAATGGATTTAATTTACAAAGGTAAAACAAAAGATGTCTAT
>NZ_KV808528.1:0-20206 GCF_001812305.1 Staphylococcus sp. HMSC056G08 | reverse complement strand
AGATGTCTATCAAGACAAAGATGGTGAAATTGTTCTTTTCTTCAAAGATGATATGACAGGAAAAGATGGCAAATTTGATCCAGGTGAAAACCAAGTTGGCTTAACTGTTGAGGGTTCAGGTAAAGCTGGTCTTAAAATGACAAGTTATTTCTTCGAAAAAATCAACGCTGCTGGTATTCCAACACATTATATCGACGCAAATATTGAAGATCGTCAAATGCGTGTTAAAAAAGTATCAGTATTCGGTCATGGATTAGAAGTTATTTGCAGATACCGCGCAGTGGGTTCATTTATCCGCAGATACGGTGACTATATCGAAGAAGGCGCACCACTTAACGCATATGTAGAAATGACTTTAAAAGATGATGAAAGACAAGATCCACTCATCAACAAAGCAGGTCTTGAAGCGTTAAACATCTTAAAACCAGGTGAATACGACGAAATTGCTAAATTAACAGTAAAAATTTCAGACATCATTAAAGAAGAGCTTGCACAAAAAGGTTTAGAACTTTACGACATTAAATTAGAATTTGGTCGCGATGAAAAAACTGGCGAAGTTTTACTTATTGACGAAATCTCTGGCGGTAACATGCGTGTGTTTGATAAAGACGGCAAATACATTGAACCTTTAGAGTTTGGAGAGTATTTATTCTAATTAAACGAAAGCTGAGATCGTTTTTTGATCTCAGCTTTTTTATTTATAAGGCTTTCACAAATTCTATATAGTGCTTGCTGCCTTCAATCAATTCGTTTTTCGTCGCATGATTCACTGTACCATATTGTTCAAAGTGTCCTTTATATTGGGCACCGATATAATTAAAAGTCGCAACGAATGGTGAAAGTAATGTGTCTAACGTGAATCGATTCGAACCTTCTTCTGAATAATCTTCTTCTAAACTGCCAACTGTCGTCGCAATCGCAAATTTTTTATCACGAAGTTTCGTTCCTTCTGGACCATATGCAAAATTAAATAAAAATACTTCATCTTGATATTGTTTCAATAATGGCGGACTACTATACCAATACAATGGAAATTGGAATACTATTGTATCGTAACTCATTAATCTTTCTTGTTCGCGTGCAACATCAATGTTTCTGTCAGGGTACAATTCATATAAATCGACCACATCAATTTGTTCGTTTATCAAAGCATTTTTCCACATACGATTAACTACTGAGTTTTCCATATCTGGATGGATAATAATGACTAATTTTCGCATCTTTGCACTCCTTTGATCTTCTTCAATACTCGAAATGATTATAACTTTTAAACATTTCTTTTGCCATGATGCTTCACAAAAATTGCGAACATTTTCTATTAAAAAAACTGTTAACCACAATTTGTGATTAACAGTTTATCCATTATTTAGCTTCCTTGATCTCCTCAGCTAATTTATCACTATATCCAAAGAACCAAGTTAATACAAAAGCTGTCGCAAATGAAATTACTAATACTAATAAATAAAGTGGCAATTGGCCAATATCTTTTAAGAATAATAAGATACCTGGCAATACAGTAATCGCCATACCTGATGCTTTTAAGTGGAAAAGTGCTGCGAAGAATCCACCTACTGCTCCACCAATCAAACCACAAACAAAAGGTTTAAAGTAACGTAAGTTTACACCGAAAATCGCAGGTTCTGTAATACCAAGTAGTGCTGAAAATGCTGAAGGTAAAGCTAACGCTTTTAATTTCGCTTTTTTCGTTTTAAGTCCTACCGCAACAGCTGCTGCGGCTTGAGCTGTCATAGCTGCTGAAATAATCGGGTTGAATTCATTATAATGGAATTTTTCTAACAACTGAATTTCCATGAAGTTAAAGATGTGATGTACACCTGTAACCACGATAATTTGTTGGAAGAACCCAATTAAAAGTCCAGCGATACCGAATGGTAAAGCAAGTACCCATTCTGTTCCTGACAATATAATTGTTTCAATTGAATGGAATACAGGACCAATCACAAATAATCCTAAAGTAATCATCACAAGTAAGACTAAGAATGGTGTCACAATTAAATCAATCGCATCTGGAATACGTTTTCTCAATGCTTTTTCAAACTTAGCACCAATTAAACCAACGAAGAATGCAGGCAATACTGAACCTTGGTAACCGACAATCGGTATAAATCCAAAGAATTTAATAGCTTCTGCTGAACCATCACCTACTTCATACGCATTAGGCAATGCTGGGTTTACGAGCATCAATCCTAATACGATACCTAAAACAGGACTGCCACCAAAGACTTTAAAGGCACTCCAAGCAACTAATGCAGGCAGAAACGCAAAGGCAGTATCCGTCAGCACTTGTGTGAACAAAATAAAGTTTTGTGGGATATCTTTAGCTGTCATGCCCATCCAGCTTAAAATTTGGTCGTTCATTACGACACCGCGTAGTCCCATAAACAGACCTGTCGCAACTAAGACTGGAATAATCGGTACGAAAACATCACCGAACACACGAATCGCTCGTTGAAATGCATTGCCTTGTTTGGCACCCGCTTCTTTAACCTCTGATTTCGAACTGCCCTCTACACCTAATTGTGTAATTTCATTATAAATCTTGTTGACGGTACCGGTTCCAAAAATAATTTGAAATTGTCCCGAGTTATAAAAGGCACCTTTTACTTTTTCAATTTCTTCTACTTCTGCTTGATCTACTTTTTCATTATCTTTGACCATGATTCTTAAACGCGTCGCACAATGGGCAAGAGATTCAATATTTTCCTCTCCACCCACTGCTTGAATGACCGCTTCTGCTATTTTCTTATCACTCATTACTTTTCACCTCTCATAAACGTTGTCGTTTGTGTTTTTGTCGGCAGACTTTCTATCGCACCATATGCAGTAGTTGTTAATGCGCCGACCGCATTCGCAAATTTTAAAAATTGATGACTTTCTTCAAAAAGCTTGTGCTTACCATGTGTTAATAACTGATAGTTGATGGCACCGATAAAGGCATCACCCGCACCAGTTGTATCTAAAACTTCCACGTTAAAACCAGTTTCTTTTGCAATTAAGCCTTCTTTTGTATAAAGCGCAGCACCTGCTTTGCCTTCTGTATAAATAACAGCTTCTACATTGCCTTTAAAAAGCGAATCGATTGCTGCTTGTTTATCTTTAATACGCGTAATAAACTCTAATTCTTCATCTGAAATTTTGACAATATGTGCTTTAGGTATAAATTCTAATACAGTATGGTGTAATGCATCTAAATCATCCCAAAGCGGGAAGCGTAAGTTCGGATCAAAAACAACAGTCCCTTTTGCTTCTAACATTTGATCAATCAACATGCGGTGTGTTGCTTTCATTGGACAATCTACTAAATCAACCGAACAAAAATGCAGAATATCTGTCTCATCAAAGGATAAATCTGTTAACTGATACGCTTCCAACAACATATCTGCTGAAGGTTTACGATAAAACGCAAAGTCTCGTTCTCCCGCTGCGGTTAAGCTGACAAATGCGAGTGCTGTATTCGCTGTCGATGTTTGTTTCAAATACTGCGTATCGACACCAACATCCTTGAGTTTATCTTCTATTTTCTCGCCGAATGCATCATCACCGACTTGTGTAACCACTGCCGCATTGCCGCCTAATTTTGCGACACAACTTGCGACGTTTGTAGGTGCACCGCCGACTTGCGGTGAAAACTGTGTCACTTCTTTTAATTTCGCATCACGTTCACTAGGGATAAAATCGATTAATGCTTCTCCAACTGCATATAATTTATTCATGATTACCCTCTTTTCAATTCATATTGTTTCGTTTCCATTTTGACCGTTCCTGACTCTGACGATAGTTGACAATATTGATATGGTTTAACAGGAAACAGTCTAGACGTCATCACATGTGTACCTTCATTAATGAAGATTTCTATACTTGATGTATCTATAAAAATTCTCAATGATTTTAAAGCATCAAATAACTGTACACTTCTCTTTTGATTATCTTGATTGTTTGGTAATTCACCACTCTGGCTGCGATCTAGTTCAAAAACTCCTGTATTTTTATCATACGTTATTTTAACCGCTTCTTCGACTTGATTAGAAAAAACTATGCTTAATACATCCGCTTCATTTTCAACAATTGAAATGTTGATTTCTGAACGGTCTGGTTGAATCAAATCTAATACAGTGTTGTCATTAGTGATATCCATTGTTGTTTCATTACTGCGAACTCTCAACTTTTCTACATCTGGATGTACCGTTTGTATTAATGTATTCTCTTTAACTTTCAATACCCTCGGCAAAGTCAGACAATGTGCCCAGTTATAAACATCTGTTGGATAGTTAATGTCTGGTAAACCCATCCATCCGATTAAGACACGTTCGCCTTCTTTAGAAATAGTTGTTTGCGGCGCATAAAAATCAAAGCCGTGATCTAATTCAACAAATCCATCATGTTTCATTTCTAAAGTCTTTAAATCAAAATCTCCTATGATATAACCGGATTGATAGATATTGCGATAGTTCATCCCATCTGCTTCTAACCCTTGTGGACAAAAAATTAACACATCTTTATTTCCTAATTTAAATAAATCTGGGCATTCCCACATATATCCGAAATCTGATAAACCTGTTTGAATTTCTCCGAGTAAATGAAACTTGAATGTTGTATCACCTTGATAGATTAAAGCACGCCCTGTTTGTGCTGTAGTTTGTGCACCAATCACGAAATAATAATTTCCATTTTCCTGCCAAACTTTCGGATCTCTAAAATGGTCGGTATAACCTTGCGGTGAACCTTCAATGAGTGGCTGTTTGTCCTTCACTTGAAACGCGTCATTTAATGTCGCTACCATTTGATAAGGTACACGTTTCCAATCTTTTGTCCTATGATTACCTGTATAGAATAAATACAACTGGTCTTCAATTTGTATACTAGATCCACTATAAGCACCATGCGAATCATATGTGGTATCAGGATAGACGACTGGCCCTTTATTTTCAAAATGAATCAAATCATCAGAAACAACGTGATACCAATATTTCAAACCATGAACAGGACCTAACGGATACCATTGATAAAATAAATGGTATTGACCTTTAAAGTAAATGAAGCCGTTCGGATCATTTAACAATCCTGAAACAGGTTGAACATGAAAGTGTTGTCGCCAAGGCGATTGATGCACTTTGTCTGTCATACTTTCAAATTCTTCATTTGTAATTGAAGATAACCCTCGATACCTTGCTTCGCGTGTCCATTCCATCCTATCACTCCCTTCTATTTGGAACCGGTTCCAAAACACTGTAAAAGTAAAACGCTTTCACAAACATTTTACTCATTGCTTTCAGATAAGTCAATACTGTTATTTTTAATAAACTCAAAATCCATCACTTCTATTTGTTTAATCGCTTCACCATTGATAATACGAATTAAATTTTGGGCAGCTTTCTCACCTGTTTGTTTATAGGGAAAGCTGATTGTCGCAAGAGATGGTGTGACAATAGAGGTTGTATCATAGCCTCCGAATCCCGCTATTGATAGTTGATTTGGAACTTGAATATGTTGATTATGGGCAGCTTTTAAGGTTCCTAACGCAATATTATCTGTCCCGCAAATTAATGCATCGTATTGAGACACTAACGGTTTTGCAGCGACTACAGCTTGTTGTAAATCAAAAGTTGTGTAATAAACATCAGGCGTTTGATTATATCGTTTTAAACCTGACAATATACCTTTTTTTCTTTCAACACCTACTGCTTTATCATATTCATCGACACCTAAATATGCGATACGTTTAAAGTTTTGTTGTCCAAATAATTCTCCAATAGTGCGCCCCGCTTCAAAATCATTTTGTATTACAGAAGGTACATGTTCATCTGACTGCCCGACTAATATAACAGGAGCCTTTATTTCTTGTATCGCTTCAATGTGTTGCTTTGTGATTTGTGTGGCGATTAATAAAATACCATCTACTTTATTTTTATTTAGTGTATATAATGCTTCTATTTCTTGTTCAATACTTTGACTCGTATTAACAATCAGGGTTTGGTACTTAATTTCACGTAAGTAAGTATCTGCACCTTCAAGAATCTGATTTGCTGCATAGGAATCAAGTCTAGGAATAATCGCACCAATCATGAATGTACGTTTGGCTTTTAAAGATTGTGCAAATTGATTAGGTGAATAGCCTGTTTCCTGCACGATTTTATCTATTTTATCCTTAGTTTTCTGGCTGACTGATCCGCCATTTAAGTATCTTGATACAGTGCTTTTTGATACGTTTGCCATTGATGCGATATCTGAAATATTCATAGTCACCCTCCTTCCTTTATGATTTCAAGTCATTTAATATGTATTATAAAATATTAACCTTTTTTCTGCTTGTGCTTATTATAATCAAGAAATCATTCATTAATCAATAATTTCTGAATAAATTAATCTTTTCTTTATAAAGCAAAAGGCAAAATCTCTGCTGAATACAGAAATTTTGCCTTTATTTTAAAGCTGATTAACTTGTGTAATTTTCAGTCCAGAAAGGCTGTCGTTCATCATTGAAATCAACACCGACACCTAAGTTTTTAAAGCTTGGTTGTAAAATATTTTTTCGATGTCCTTCTGAATTCATCAGACCTTCATGTGCGAAAATACTATTTTGATGGCCGTACGCTAAGTTTTCACCCGCGCTATTATAATCAATGCCATCCTTTTTCATACGATCAAATGGAGATTCTCCTTTTGGATTAGTATGATCAAAGTAATGGTTGTCAGCCATATCTTTACTGTGTTTTCGTGCAGTATTAGAGATTGCATCACTATATTTCAATACAGATAAGCCTTTTTGAACACGCTCTGCATTGACTATATCAAAGTTTTGCATCTCAAAACTCTGAGCAAGTGAAGACGATGGCGCACCGTAAGGTTTAGTTAAACGATGTTCCATTTCCTTACTAATCTGCATGACACCTGTTACTTGATTATTTTCATGCTTGTCATAAAAGACGGACGTATAAATACCATCTTTATCAAAGACATCATATTCATCGCTCGTAATTTGGTATCTATAATTACCTTTCGTCATTTCATCAATCGGTTGGCCTAGTCTATCTCTTACAGCTGATTTCGGCGAACCATACTTGATTTTAGATTTAGAAGAGATAACATTTTGATTGCTATAGATACCATTCACTTTATTATTCATATAACTGACCATTACGAATGAATGGTAATCTTTATGGTATGTGTACCATTTTAAACCATATTCATTTGCGCTGACACGCTCAGGTTTACCTAAAGCCTGTTCGACTTCTTCTTTTGTCATATTCATTTGAATGTTATTTAAAGCAAAATCTTGCTTATCCGGCACTTTAAGTGCTGTTTCATTGGCACTTTCTTGTGCAGTGATTGCTTGTATTTTGGCTTTTGCTTGATTTTGAATGTCAATCATCCATGGTGTCTCTTTAACAGGAATGATTAAAGCAGCAAGTAACAGGATGACTACAAATGAAAATGTGCGTCTGATCGTCTACACCTCCAGAAGGTAAAGCTTAGTCTCTATCACCATTGAAGATAGAGTTTCTTACGATGACATAATCTACTTTTCTTAATTCAAGCAAGTCTTTACCGCCTGCATAAGAAATAGAGCTTTGTAAGTCCTGTTGCATTTCATTCAATGTGTCTGCTAATGAACCTTTGTGTTCTACAAACATTTTCTTACCTTCAACGTTTTTGCGCTCACCTTTTTGGAATTCAGAAGCACTGCCGAAGTATTCTTTGTATAATTTACCATCAAGTTCTACTGTTTCACCTGGTGATTCTTCATGTGCCGCAAATAATGAGCCAATCATAACCATTGAAGCACCAAAACGAATTGATTTCGCGATGTCACCGTGTGTTCTGATACCGCCATCAGCAATAATTGGTTTACGTGCTGCTTTACTGCAGTGGTTTACTGCAGCTAATTGCCAACCGCCTGTACCGAATCCTGTTTTGATTTTTGTAATACATACGCGGCCTGGTCCGATACCGACTTTTGTCGCATCTGCACCAGCGTTTTCTAATTCTCTTACACCTTCAGGCGTACCTACGTTACCTGCGATCACAAATGAATCTGGTAAATATTCTTTCAAGTGGCGAATCATGTTAATGACTTGTTCTGAGTGACCATGAGCAATATCAATTGTGACATATTCAGGTTTTAAACCTTGTTCAGCAATTTCTTTAACGAAATCATATTCATTATCTTTAACACCTACAGAAATAGATGCGAATAATCCTTTATCTTGCATTTTTTTGATGAATGGAATACGCGCTGCTTCATCAAAACGATGCATAATATAGAAGTAATCATTTTCTGCGAACCACTCTGCAAGTTTTTCATTCATAACCGTCTGCATATTTGCAGGAACAACCGGCATCTTAAAACAACGCGGTCCGAATTGGATTGATGTATCACATTCTGAGCGGCTTTTCACTATACATTTATTAGGAATCATTTGGATATCTTCATAATCAAAAATTTTCATATCTATCTAACACCTTCCCCTTTATTTTCTCTAACTCAAAAAGTCCAATATACATCATACTACCTCATTACGACTTTTACCATAAAAAAGCGTGTATTCTCTCTAAAAATACACAAAAAAAGAACACATTTCATTCAAGAAATGTGTTTCATGATAAATTGATTGCTAAAAACTAGAAATTACCAGCTTGCTTTTCTTACGCCTGAAATTTGACCTTTATGTGCATGTTCTCTGAATGCAATACGTGACATTTCGAATTTTCTCATTACGCCACGAGGTCTTCCAGTTACTTTACATCTACGAGTTAAACGTGTTGGTGATGAATCTCTAGGTAATTTTCTTAATGCTTCATAGTCACCTTTAGCTTTTAACTCTTGACGTTTTGCGTAATATTTAGCAACGAGTTCTTCTCGTTTTTGTTCTTTAACAACTTTTGATTTTTTTGCCATTAAAGTTCCTACCTTTCTTAATAGTAAATGTTCATAATCGTAATTATTACGATTTATATCATAACACAATTTCCATCTTTATCAATACTTTTTGCTCATTTTTTAGGCAAAGTTATTTACTAATCGTAAATTTTTCTATACAATAGAATACATTGAGCTTATGCTGCTTATTTTATCCATCTTGCACGATATGCATGATTGTGGTAAATTTAAGTGCGTAAGTATTGCTAATAACTTAATAGAAAGGGTGTCTACATTGCGCGTAAACGTAACATTAGCTTGCACAGAATGCGGCGATCGTAATTATATTACTACTAAAAACAAACGTAACAATCCTGAACGTATCGAAATGAAAAAATACTGCCCAAGATTGAACAAATATACATTACACCGCGAAACTAAATAATGTATTGAAACTACGATAGTGAACTTACCTATTCAAATCGGTAACGTTCACTTTTTTTATTGTTGGGTCTAAATATACACCTCTCCTTCTATTTTGTCTAATACGCTCTTACTATATCAACTAAGAATTTATGTCAATTTAACGGACACAATGAACAAAATTCTGTCATTTTTCTGAATTTTTTAAAATATTTGATTTAATGCATCAAAGGTCATTGATTAGTCGTATAAAAACAATTAGAATAGAGTACATATATTTTAATTTAAAGATTAGAGGTAACGCATATGGATGAAAACAAAATGAATAGAGGACTCAGTTCTCGCCATATATCAATGATTGCTATCGGGGGTGCAATCGGTACAGGTCTCTTTATCGCAATGGGCGGCGTCATTTCTCAAGCTGGTCCTGGCGGTGCGATTGCAGCGTATCTGATTATTGGTGTCATGTTATATTTCTTAATGTCATCAGTCGGAGAACTTGCAACCTTTTATCCTGTATCAGGTTCTTTCAGTTCTTATTCAACACGATTCGTTGACCCCTCACTTGGTTTTACAGTCGGTTGGTTATACTGGGCAATGTGGTCACTTGTGACAAGCGTTGATGTTATTATCGCATCAAATGTCTTGTACTATTGGGACACATTTAAGTTCTTCTCTCCACTTACATGGAGTTTAATATTTATCACGTTCTTACTATTATTGAATATCTTTACGGTAAGAGCCTTCGGTGAAGCGGAATTCTGGTTAGCAGCTATTAAAGTTGTGACGATTATCGTTTTCATCGTTATAGGTGTTTTAACTATCTTTGGTATTCTTGGCGGTCATACGTATGGTTTTAAAAACTTCACTGTCGGTGAAGCACCATTTGTTGGCGGTATCTCTGGTTTCTTAAGCGTTCTGCTTATCGCTGGATTCTCTGTCGGTGGTACGGAAATTGTAGCGGTCACAGCTGGTGAATCAGATGATCCTAAAAAATCAATGCCAAGTACTATTAAATCAGTATTCTGGAGAATTTTATTATTCTATGTTCTTTCAATCGCAGTCATTTCAGCGATTTTACCTTACAATGAACCGTTATTACTTAATAAAAGTGAATCTGTAACACAAAGTCCATTTACGATTGTGTTCGATAGAGTCGGTATCGCCTTTGCAGCTTCTGTCATCAATGCGGTTATTTTAACATCACTATTATCAGCTGCTAACTCAGGTATCTATTCAACAAGTCGTATGTTGTTCTCACTTAGTACAGATCGACAAGTGCCGAAATTCTTAAGTTATTTGCATGGTAAAACAAAGTTACCGATTCCAGCCATCTTAACGAACTTCGTAATTGTTGTGGCGGTCATTATTTTAGCGAACTTCCATGCGAATGCGATTTTCACATTACTTGGTATTATAGGGCAACTTGTTATCTTCGTATGGGCAGCCGCAATCTTCTCGCAAATCAGATTGCGTAAAGGATTAAAAGCACAAGGTATAGATATTAATGAACGTTTACCTTATAAAACACCGTTATATCCGCTAGGACCGATTCTTGTTTTAGCTATACTCGTGTTCTTGTTATTCGGTGGTTCATTTGAAAATATGATTCACTTGAATGTCGGCGGATTAATTAAAGACTTCGTACCGATTGTAGTGCTCTTTATTATTTTCATTGTTCATAAAATCATTAAGAAAACAAAACCTGTTAAATTGAAAGAAATGGATGTAAGAAGTTTCGAAGAATTTAATAAAGTGAAATAATTATTCACACTGACAGATTGGCTTTGGCCAATCTGTTTTTTGTTTCTTCTTATAACTTTTAAGATTTTAACGTTTATGGATATGTAGTATAATAGGAGTAATAAGACGAGAAATCGAGGTGTTACAACATGGTAGGACAAACAAATTTATTTGACGATGTTTTGAAGGAAGATGAACGTTTTGTGATTGTCGTTCAGTCTCTTGAAGAAAAAAATGGCAGACTTATCAAAAGAACTTTAAGAGAATATCCAAGTCTAGAACATGATCAAATGGTACCTCTATTTGAACACTTAAAAGATGTTTACCTAAGTGAACCGTTTGAAACTGGACAATCATCATTTATTATCACAGTCTATACAAACTTAGACTACTCTGCTGATAATATTTATGCTCTTGTAAAACGAAACCATGGCATGCATGAATGGACACATACAGCTAAATAAGATGTATCGCATACAAAAGGAGACTCTCTTGAACAGAAAGTCTCCTTTTGTATTTAAATCTATAAAATTTTCTTTAAGGCATAGACAATACCGTCTGAGTTATGATCTAACGTCACAAAATCAGCGATTTCTTTTAACGCATCACGTGCATTGCCCATTGCGACAGCATACCCTGCTTCTTCCATCATAGAATAATCATTCATACTATCACCAAATGCGATAGTCTCACTGATATCGATGCCGACTTTTTCGCATAACGCATGTAATGCATTACCTTTAGACACACCATGCGGCACAAATTCTAAGAAGAAGGGTTTACTTGTCGTCACATCGATTTGGTCGTTAAACACACCGCCAAATGCTTTAGAGAGTTCTTGAATATGTGATTCGTAGTCTACGCCCAGCACTTTCGCAACAGGATTTTGAATGAATGCTTTCAAATCATCTGTGCGATGCATAGGTAACCCTGTTAACCCAGACTCAATATTCATATACTCATGTTCACCTTCATAGATAATATGACCGTCTTGATACGTCAACACAAAGATATTATTATCGCGACAATAATCTACAATACGGTCAAAGTCTTTTTTAGAAATACTTTGTTCGGCTTCAAGCTCTCCATCTCTAACACGTGTTGTACGACTGCCGTTAAAACTGATGACATAACTATCATGCTCATGAAGATGCAAGTCTTTTGCGATTGGCAACATACCTTCTGTTGGACGTCCTGAAGCTAAGACAACATGATATCCTTTATCTTGTAATTCAATTAAATATTTTGCAGTATCTGGACTGACTTGATTCTCTGAATTCAACAAAGTATCATCCATATCCATTACTATCATTTTATAGCTGCTCATTTGATGTGCAGTGCTCCTTTCAAGCGTATTCCATCAAATTATATCGCATTTCTTCATTAATCATAAACTTTTTCAACGATAATTCCGCTTTTATTGACTGAAATTAATTCAGATTCACAATCTGGCAACTCTTTGTTCAATCTTCTGACTAATTTACCGCTTTTAGAAGGATCAATTAATGTTAAAATCGTCGGACCAGCCCCACTGATAACTGTCGCATAAGCATGATATTCACGACCTAACGCTTTAACGCGTTGAAATTCTGGGATTAAATCTTGACGATACGTTTCATGGAACCCATCCATTTCCATCAACATACCTGCTAATTGATAATCATGCTGCATCAATGCACTTAACATCGTGTTACTGATGGCACTGTATTGAACCGCTTGTTCATGTTCAAAGCTTTTCGGCAAAACTTGTCTAGAGTCATGTGTCTTCAACTCGTAGCTTGGAATAGTGATCACGAGGTTCACGTATGGAGGTTCTATTGAAGAAATGTATGTTTCTTTTGTTTCATGATTATAAAATCCAGCAATCATCCCACCATAAATCACAGGGGCAACATTATCTGGATGTCCTTCTATTTCTGTTGCGGCTTCGACCATTTCAAATTCTGATAATTGTAAGTGACCGAAGAAATCTGCTAAATAAATACCTGCAACTAAAGCAGAAGCCGAGGACCCAAGTCCTCTGGCTAAAGGAATTTCACTCCGCATAGTGACATCTAATGGCGGCACTGACATATCATATTTCTGTTCAAGAAACTGTACAACTTGATAAATCAGATGGTGTTCATCTGTCGGTAAGCCATGCAAGTTGTCACCTTTATGATGGAAGTGCCATCGATCATCTGCACTCACTTCTGCTTCAACATATAGGAACTTATTTAATGCGAGTCCGATTGAATCAAAGCCTACGCCAAGATTGGCAGTAGAAGCGGGAACTTTAAGTTTTAAACTTTCTCCCATTAATGTATAGCTCCTTTGATATATTTAATAATACTTGCTTTATCATTTGGTAAAGATTTAATCGGGTTGTCTAATAATGAGATGGCAGTATCAGGGTCTTTCAAGCCATTACCAGTTAACACTGCAGTGACTGTAATATCTTTTGGTAATTTACCAGCTCTATGCAATTTAATTAATCCAGCAATTGAAGCGTTACTTGCAGGTTCTGCAAACACACCTTCTTTAGAAGCAAGTAATTGATAAGCTTCTAAGATTTCTTCATCTGTCACACTATCAATCAAGCCGTTAGATTCATCCAAAGCTTTCACTGCTTTATCCCAACTTGCTGGGTTACCGATACGAATCGCAGTTGCGACTGTTTCAGGATTTTTAATGACTTTGTTCTGTACGATTGGTGATGCACCTTCCGCTTGGAATCCAAATAATTTCGGTAAGCCTGTTTGATGTTTATCATTAAACTCTTTGAAGCCTTTCCAATACGCAGTGATGTTACCTGCGTTACCGACAGGGATGGCTAATACATCTGGTGCTTTGCCGCCTAATTGATCGACTACTTCAAATGCACCTGTTTTTTGACCTTCGATACGGTATGGGTTAATTGAGTTAACAAGTTCAATTTCGCCTTCTTCTTTCGCAACTTCTTTAACAATTTCTAACGCTTCATCAAAGTTGCCTTCAATCGATACAATTTCTGCTCCGTACATGACAGCTTGTGATAATTTACCTAAAGCGATTTTACCTTCAGGAATAACTACGATTGCTTTCAAGCCTGAACGTGCCGCATATGCAGCTGCAGAAGCCGAAGTATTACCTGTTGATGCACAAATCACTACTTTTTTACCTTCTTCTTTTGCTTTAGTGACTGCCATGACCATACCACGGTCTTTAAATGAACCTGTCGGATTCGCACCTTCAAATTTTACAAACAAGTTAATACCTAACATGTCTGATAATGTATCACAATGAATCAACGGCGTTTGGCCTTCATTTAAAGTTACATTCGGTGTGTTGTCGTTAACTGGGAGATATGCTTTGTATTCTTGTACTAAACCTTGCCATCTTTTCATTTTAATTAAACCCCTTCTACTGGATAAACTTTTTCCACTGGATATTTGCCTTGTGCTAAAATTTCATCAGCTGGAACATTGATACTTTTTACAATGACAGCTGCTGTGTTGTCATCTCGTTCAATGACATTGAGTGATTTGTGAAGCGGTAATTGTGCTTTAACCTCTTCTTCAACTCTTTTAACCGGTGCACCATTTGTTTGTAAAACAACATAGTAACTACCTTTTTCTTTTAATTTTGTCGGTTCATCTGCATCGATCATTTCTTTTGCATGACCTGTTTTCAATTCGAAATGCGGCGGTAAAGTATGCAAGTTAGATTCGAATTGCAGTGAAACGTTAAGTAAGTCGCTGACTACTGCACTACCTGTAGCTAAGCTACCTGCACCTTTACCATAGAACATCGTTTCTCCAACAGAGTCGCCGATAACATAAATCGCATTATATTCATCTTCAACTGATGCTAATTGATGTCTTTCATCGATTAAGGTTGGTGCAACAGATGTTTCAATAACACCATTATCAAATGTACCTTTACCGATTAATTTAATTTTATAACCAAGCGCTGTTGCGGCTTTGATATCCTCTACTGTTACTTCAGAAATACCTGTTACTTTAACTTCGTCTAAACTGATAACTCGGTTGAATGATAAGTATGTAACGATGACTACTTTACGTGCCGCATCGATACCTTCAACATCATCGGTTGGATCTGCTTCAGCAAAACCTAAACGTTGCGCCTCATCCAAAGCTTCTTTAAAGCTTGCGCCCTCTTTTGTCATCTTAGATAAAATGAAGTTGGATGTACCGTTTAAAATACCCATGAATTTACTGATGTTGTTCGCATTTAAACCATTGTTGATTGCGTTGACGATTGGAATACCGCCTGCCACACTGGCTTCGAATTTTAAAGCAACGCCATTTTCTTCTGCTAAATCTTCTAATGTGCGTAAATGAACCGCTAATAAATCTTTGTTAGCAGTAATCACATGTTTGCCCTGTTTTAATGATTTTTTCAACCACTCAACAGTAGGTTCGATACCGCCCATCACTTCAATCACAATGTCGACTTCATCATCATTTAAGATTTCATCCACATCTTCAGTCAGATGGTATTTACTGATATTTAAGGGACGTTTTTTCTTTTTATCTCTAACAAGAATATGTTTGATGTGAAGATCTTTGTGAATCGTATCTTTAATCTGTTGATGATTCTCTTCAATAATTTTAACTACTCCTGAGCCCACTGTTCCCAGACCGAGCAAAGCGATGTTTAACTTCTTCATAATTACATTCCTCCGTTTGTTCGTTCTAAAAAAACACCTGTACTATTGAAAAATACTTGATTATGGTTTAGTATAAATTCATTCATCAAAATTGTAAAGTTCAAAAAATTTGGAATATGTTGAAATTTTAGCATTTTTCACCCAAAAAACAAAGCAGTATATTATTAAGATTGATAGAAAGGTTGATTAAATATGAAAGTAGCTAAATTTGGCGGTAGTTCCGTCGCTTCAGCAAGCCAAATTCAGAAAGTGTTAAACATCATCAATAGCGATGACGAAAGAAAAATAATCGTTGTGTCTGCTCCTGGTAAAAGACATTCTGAAGATATTAAGACAACAGATTTGTTGCTTAGGCTTTATGAAAAAAGTGTAGCAAAATTAGATTATCAAAATAAAAAGGAAGAAATTATCGAACGTTATGCAGATATCATCCGTGATTTAAACATGGACGAAAATATTTTAACAGAATTCGATGATATTCTTGAACAGCGTATCAAAGCCAACCAAAGCAATCCGCCTCGTTTAAAAGATGCATTACTTTCTTGTGGTGAAGACTTTAACGCTCGCTTAATCGCACAATATAATAACGCTCAAGGTGTTCCAACTACATATGTGTCTCCTTTAGACGCAGGTATTACCGTAACCAACACGCCTCAATTTGCTCAAATCTTAGAAGAATCTTATGATAAAATTTACAATCTAAGAAAAATTGAAGGAAAAATTATCGTTCCAGGTTTCTTCGGTTACTCGAAACAAGGTAATGTTGTCACTTTCCCTCGCGGCGGTTCTGATATCACTGGTGCAATCTTGGCACGCGGTGTACGCGCAACGTTGTATGAAAACTTTACAGATGTTTCAGGTATCTATCGTGCAAATCCGAACTTAATCAAAAACGCTGAAATTATGGAAGAAGTAACATATAGCGAAATGCGTGAACTTTCATATGCAGGCTTTAGTGTTTTCCACGACGAAGCCCTTCAACCTGTACAAAAAGAACGTATTCCAGTCGTAATTAAAAATACAAATCGTCCTGAAGATCCAGGTACTTTCATCAGATACGACCGTGAAATTAAACCAGACCACTTGATTACAGGTATTAGCTGTGACAAAGGCTTTACAGTCATTAACGTACGTAAATACTTAATGAACAGACAAGTTGGTTTCACACGTAAAATCTTATCAGTACTTGAAGACTACAATATCTCATTTGACCATATGCCTTCTGGTATTGATAACGTCAGTATTATCATGCGAACACATCAAATTCGCGGCAAAGAAACAAAAGTGTTAAATGAAATTCGTAAACAATGTGATGTTGATGAATTAGGTATTGATAACGACTTAGCTGTGATGATGGTTGTTGGTTTAGGTATGAACCAAATGGTCGGTACTGCCAATATGATTACATCTGCACTCGCAAAAGCGAATATTAACCTGAAAATGATCAACCAAGGTGCGTCTGAAATTTCAATGATGTTCGGTATCAGCGTTAAGGATGCTGACGATGCCGTACGTGCAGTTTATGATGGAAGTTGTGCCCATGCGAAAGAAAATTTACAATTAAAATAATCTGAATTTAAACAATATTTAGTTAAAATTTAAAGATATAAAAATACAAGAGTGTTGCGACTAAGCAACGCTCTTGTTCTTTTTACGATGCGTATAATGCATCATGCAGGCGTTCTTCACCTACGACCACGCGTAACATAACGAATTGATAATAACTCAATGCATCAATCACAGCTTTGTTGTTAAAACTACTGCGATGTACTGAAGGTTGCAGCAACTCATACATCAGAACGATTTCTGGTTTAATATAATCAACGCCCCAAGGTAAAGAATGGAAATAAATATGTTTTTCAGGCAATCGAATGTTGTGGTTGAATCTAAACATCCACTCTTTGTTATGTACATCATAAATATAAATAGTCATAATTCTTTGCCCATGTATTTCTACTTCTAAATGTGTTAGTTGAGAGAATTTCGTATCTCTTAATTTTTCACTGACATTCCCTTCTGAATCTATGTATCGAATACGATAATTATCCGGGATATTCTTTAAAACTTTAGTAAGGTTCTTACGTTTTACGCAAATATCTACTGTATCGTTAATAATAAATTCATTTTTCAAGAATAAAAGTTTTGCAGTCTCTCCGAAAAATTTGATTTCATCATTGGTATTCTCTATTAATCTATCAACCAAGAAATTTAAATCTTCATTATTAGACTTTTGCATTCTGACACCTCCTACTAGTAAGCGCTTACAATAATGGTTATATTTTCTCTCTATTCATATTCATTTTAGCGTGTGTTTCACTACTTGTCTATCATTTAATTTACATATCCGATATGAATATAACGCTGATTTGATTCTATAAAATCAGGATAATTAACAACAAAACTGTGTCGCGCTTGTTGGATCAACGTTTTTTGCAATGCCCCTATTTCTGAATGCACTTGATATAAACTACCTTGTTCATCTATGTAACTCGCTGCGCAGAAATAGACATCTATTTGAAGAGTTTTAAATGATTCCACCATTGTATCACCAGTAATAATATGTAAGCTTGAATCCACTTTACCTGGCGCAAAAATAATATTTGAAAAAGTATTTTGACACACATACTGCATAATATCAGTGGAAAATGTGACAACAGAAACATGTCTCTCCTGTTCAGCCAAACAGTCTAAGACATAATAAGAAATAGGATGATTATCTAATGCGATAACTGCATTAGGAGGAATATTATTATAAAAGTCTGATAAATCTGTTTTATTCTTTATAATAGAGAACAATTTTTAAACTCCTTTTGTTATACCAAGTAACCCTATTGGATTTATAAACTTTATTTTCATTCGTTAATTGAATTTTTAAAAATAGATACAATAATTTAAGTTAAAACTAAAGAATATCTCTTTTCAAAGTATAACTTTTTTATTATAATAATGTAGACGCAAGATATTATAAATACAACACGAGGTGAAATCATGTATTCTGAAAAAACACAGTCTACAGAATCGACTTTTTACTATGAATTGCATCGAAAAGAATTAATTAAAGCTTTGAAGCAGGAATATAACTTACGTTTCAACGATTTATTATTTTTAAAACACATTTTAGATCGTCAAAAGAAACTTATTCCTCTTCTTGAAGTGAAACACGGTATGAATTTCAGTTTAATGGAAATTCATAAATCGTTCAGCACATTAACGGAAATGAAAATCATCGGCAAGCAACGCTGCATCGATGATGAACGAAAAGTTTTCATTACTATTACAAGCGCACAAACGAAAAAAGCATTGAAACTGCTTGAGGAATTTGACGCTTTACAAAAATCTATCTTACAAGATACAAAAGCGTAATAGTTTTTAAGATATTTCATTGATTCCCAAGCTGAGTTGAAACCAAACACTTAAAATTGAATTTAACGATTAAAGTTCCAGACACATTTCCTACATATTCGTCTGGAACTTTTTTAGTATTATCATAATATGTCATAAATGTTACATTAATATTTTGTTAAGACTTTATTATTGATTTTTACCACTAAGAGTTAGATTATTAGGGTATGTTTAAATTTAACTACTTTTTATTGAGTAAGGAATGATAGGTATGTATTTAATATTACTTCTAGTTGCTGTCATCGTGATTTTGGCCATTGCGCTTGTTGTATCACGCAGCTTAATGCAGCACCGACTAGATACAGAGATTTATTCAAAAAATCAACTTGTAAGCAAGGTCAACACCTTACGTACAGAAGTCGCATCATTGAAAAATCAAATCATTAATGATGGTACACAACAACATCATTATGGTGTACGCAAAGCTAAACAATCTATCGAGAAAGTTATGCAAAGCTTAAAAGAAAATGGAGAAGTTAAGTTTTATCATATTGTTTCAACAGGCAATGTTGCTGTTAAACATCCACTCTTCGATTTCTTGCGTACTTTTGATTATGTAGTCATCACAGATAAAGGGTTGTTAAATATCGACGTGAAGAACTGGAAAGAAAAAACATTTTATCATTTCAGTGCTGAACCTGAAAAACCTATTGATACAAATGTAGAAGATATTGATCAAATTATCGGGCATTACATCGCAGATCAATATCAAAGTCAATTCCAGTCAACAAGAGAAGATATTTATACGTTCACTGAAAAAGTCAAAAGCAACAGTGTCACTTTTGATTTCTATGACTATGACCCGTACCTTACAGCTTCTGTGAACTCTAAAGAACTAAAAGATGCTTACGAAAAGAACTTCAATCAAAAAATTTCAAGTGTCGGTTTAGTATACTTTAGTGACGGTTCTGTAAATATCATTGATGGTCCGACTGAACGTCAAAAATATGTTGAGACCGCAACTTCTAAGCATGACTTAAAAGATGCGATTCGCAATATATTTATGCAGTCAAAACATGAAATCACTGAACAAGATTGCGAAAAGATTCTGGGCTACATCAATCAACCTTAATTAAAATAACGGACAAGCACATTCAGCTTGTCCGTTA
>NZ_KV808527.1:0-287 GCF_001812305.1 Staphylococcus sp. HMSC056G08 | reverse complement strand
GCTTTTGCTAAATCAGCTTGAGCTTTGTCGACTTCTTCTTGTGTTGCGTTGAAGTCTTCTTGTACTTTGATTGCTTTATCTAAAGCATCTTGAACCGCTTTGTCTTCTTTGTCATTAACGTTCAATTCAGTATTTTCTGCTGTGTCGATGACTTTATCAAGTTCAACTTTGTCAGCTTTTTCTACTAAATGTTTTTGCGCTTCTTTCAAGTCTTGTGTTGCTTTATTGATTTCTTCAACTGTTTTACGAGCAGAATTTTTCACGATAGCTTGACCTGTTGTTTCAGC